>DUGW01000095.1 GCA_013331125.1 Candidatus Woesearchaeota archaeon
TCCCTGATCCTTGATGCCAGCATGTCATAGTTCCAGTTGTCAGTCTCCATTATTGTGGTGTCTGGCCAGAACCTGACCATCGTCCCTCTTTTGTCTGTGGTGCCTAACTCCCTGAACTCTCCTGCGTTTCCGAACTGGAAGTCCTGGGCGTATATCTTCCCTTCCCTGTAGACCTCCACGTAGAGTTTCTTTGATAATGCGTTGACTACGCTGACTCCCACTCCGTGCAGTCCTCCTGAGACCTTGTATGAATCATGGTCGAATTTTCCTCCTGCGTGGAGTTTTGTCATGACGACTGTCAGTGCCGGCATGTTGAACTTCGGGTGCATGCCTACTGGTATGCCTCTTCCGTCATCAATCACTGAAAGTGAATTGTCTGGGTGTATGGTTAGTGTTATGCTCTTGCAGTGGCCTGCCATGGCCTCGTCTACAGAATTGTCGAGTATCTCCCATGCAAGGTGATGTAGTCCTGGCACTCCTGTGCCTCCGATGTACATGCCCGGTCTTTTACGTACTGCATCGAGACCTCCCAGTACTGTGATCGAATCTGCTTCGTATCCTTTATCGGCCTGCTGGGTAGAAGTCTTTTCAGCCTCTTTTGGTGCATCTCCTGATGCCTCTCCTGCAGCCATCTCTGGGGGGTTTTCTTCGCTCATTTTCACGCTCTTCCGCTGGCGTCCTTATCATCCTAAATCCGACTAAAACAGTGAATTTCTCGACGATAAAATCGCTCAGAAACTAGTTTGACAAAACGAAAACTTGTTTATATATTTTGTGTTTTTTAGATGCCTCCAGAAGGCGTAAGAAGGCAGAATTCAGGGCTTTGAAACAAGGGTTTTAGGCACCTATAACCCGCATAAAAACATGCCCTGAGAGCCCGATTCAGGCCCTCAGGGAGAAGAAAACGATTAGGGTGAGAATATTGGTCACATCAGCCCCTCCCTGTTCTGGGGATAGGCGGTTGACATCCTTATGTCTCCCGACCCGATCAGTGATTGCGTGACCCTGTTCAGCCCCACGCCACAGCCGGCATGTGGTATGCCTCTCTGCCTGACCTCCTCGAGATACCACTTGAAATCCTCTATCGACCCTCCGCGTCGTTCCAGCTGTCTCAGCATCGGGCTGGTCTCCAGCCGTCGGACAAGGCTGTCATATTCCCATTCTCTCTCTGCTGCCCCGACTGCCTCGCCGCTGTATGGGAGTATCAGGTCTGCGCTGTTCACCACTTCCGGGTCCTGCGGGTTCTGCTTCATGTTGAAGAACTTTATCGCTATAGGGTAATGTGTTATGAATGTCGGCCTCCCTGTCCTCCTGACAATCTCTGCCTCGTGCGATGATTTCAGGTCGTCGCCGAACCTTACCCCGCATCCGCCAAGCATCTTCACTGCATCCCTGTATGTGATCCGTTCATAAGGTTCTGTCAGAACGCCTGCACCCCTGCCGGCTCCCAGGTACCGGAGAGCATCCTCCTGTGCGAGCCCTTCTCTTGCCATGGCCTGCACAAGCCCTTCTATCTCGTCGAGAAGTTCATCTACCGTTCCCGGTTTCGTTATGGGAAATTCCATCTCGACCAGCCTGAACTCTGTCAGGTGCCGTTCATCCACTGCCGGCTCTGCCCTGAAGCTCGGCCCGTCGCAGAACACCCTCCCAAGGTCAGGTATCAGCGACTCAAGATAAAGCTGCCCTGTCTGGACCAGATACGACTGGTTACCGAAGAAGTCCAGCGCGAACAGCGTGTCTATGTTCTCGCAGGCTCCTGTCGCCCTTGTTATGTGCGGCACTGTCACCTCGGTGAAGCCTCTCTCCTCAAAATATCTTCTTGCGCCTCTCACCAATGCGCTCTCCACCCTGGCTATCGCTGCCAGCTTCTTAGGGTCTGTCTTGTCCAAGCCTATGTTTACATGTGCTGTCTCATACATATATACCACCTCTGTATTTTGCTCTGGATGACGCAAAGACCATGCTGGCTCTGGCAGGGAAAAAGTATGCCTACTGAGAACCAGGACCGTCAGGTCTGTTGCATCTAAAGGATTTCTGTGATATGAAGAGTAGAGATGTTATGTGTCAGGGACTGAGATTTCACGACGGTAATATCGGATATATCTGCAGAAGAAGAGAGTGTTGATGCCGCGCTGGTATGATGTCTAGCTTCCATGCTAGGTAGATACGGGCAACAGCCAGGTATTTAAACATTTGTAGAAATCAGGACAACACTTCATTGGAACGCGATTCACGATACGATGAAGACCTAGCTCACCACGACCCCGTCATACATCTCAAGTCTCTGCTTTGCGAACTTCATCTTCTGGGGGTTCTCCGAATATATTGTGAATATCCTGTCTCCTTTCTCTACGTGGTCACCGACGTGATGGTACAGATAGATCCCTGCCCCTTTGTCATGCGGGGCTCCTGCCGCACGGGCTATCCTTGCGATAGAGAGGTTGTCGACATACCTCACCTTGCCTTTTATCTTCGCCGTGACGTGATATATGTATTTGCCGAGCGGTATCCTGTCAGGATCGATCGTCTTCCTTCCCTGGGCATCTATCATGGCAACCATCGCCTCGTATGCCTTTCCTGACTCGAGGAGTTCCTTTGCGTGGTAGAATCCTTTCTTGTGTATCTTGTGCAGCGGCCAGAGGTTCATTATCGTGCCTGCCATCAGGAGCGCCTTGTCTCTCAGGTCTTTGGGTGCCCTGGGGTCGTTCTTCAGCACGAGCATGACATCCCTCGCCTCGAGCGCGGGACCTATGCCATTGCCTATCGGCTGGCTTCCGTCGGTGATGACCACCTCTACTTTCATGCCAAGCTTCTTGGCAACCTTCCTGAAGAGTTTCTCCAGCCTCACCGCCCTCTTCTTCGTCTTGATCTTGGCTGTCCTTCCGACAGGTATGTCTATGAGCACATGGGATGCTGACACTGATCCTTTCTTGCCGAGTATGGATGCCAGCATCTGCCCCTCAGCGTCGATGGACAGCGGGTGTTCGACTGTTATTATCCTGTCATCTGCAGGCGCAAGGTTCACTGCGCCTCCCCAGACCATGCATCCTCCTACCTTGTTCACTATCTTCTTTATGT
>DUGW01000216.1 GCA_013331125.1 Candidatus Woesearchaeota archaeon
GATAGATGAGGGTTACGATACAGACTTTGACGGCTTCACTTCCTGTAATGGTGATTGCAATGACACCAACGGAGCCATAAACCCTAACGTTACAGAACTATGTAATTTCGTAGATGATAACTGCAACTTCCAGATAGATGAGGGCTTTGACACTGACTTTGATACATACACTACCTGTGGCGGCGACTGCAATGACACCAACTCAGCGATACATCCGGGCGCCACTGAGACCTGTAACTTGGTCGATGACAACTGCAACATCCTGGTGGATGAGGGATTCACTAATGAGACTTGCCAGTATACCTGCTTAGGTTATGGCTTTGTCTGGACCTTCAATGGTGGCTCTCTCAACTGCTGCGGTAACAATCTCTTTGAGGATAGTCCTTACGAGATTGTCGAGACCTCCTGCCTTGATGGCAATGACAATGACTGTGATGGCTTGGTGGATCTGCTGGATTCTGACTGTCCTGACACCTATCCGCCTAAGATATACATCATCACTCCTTCAAATGGCTCTTCTTTCAACCAGACCCAGTCTGTCTTCATCAGTGTTAACGTGACTGATGAGACCTATGTCTCTCAGGTGAATGTGACAGTATCCATACCCTCTGATGGCACTCAGGACCTGGTCCTCTCCTACAACGCAGGCACTGGTCTTTGGGACACTACCTTCACTACCACTTACAACATCGGCCAGTATGACTTCACTGTCACTGCCTCTGATAACTCGAGCAACACTGCTACTGCTGATGGTCACTTCGATGTGGTTGATGTGACTCCGCCTCTCCTCATAGGTGCCTCTCCATTGTCAGGCCTCTATGCTGTGAATTCCTCTCTCACCTTCTCGGTGAATGTGACTGATCCTTACCAGGAGAACACTGACTCTGTCTGGATGGTTGTCACCTTGCCCGACACCTCGACAGTAACTCTTCCGATGGTCTTGAATGCTTCAGGCCTGTATACTGTTCCTTTCATCCCTGGCCAGACTGGCATCTATAATACAGTGTTCTATGCGAATGATACCTCTGGCAACACTGCCTCTGTCTCAGGCAACCTGACTGCCACTGTCTACCCGACTGCGCACATAACCGCTCCTCTTGATGGGACTCTGTTCTATCAGAATGATACGATAAATTTCACCAGCACAGCCTCTGATCCTGATGGTTCCATCGTCAGCTATCATTGGGTTTCTGATCTTGACGGCACGCTGAGTTCCGGCCAGAACTTCAGCTTTGCAAACCTGTCTGTAGGCAACCATACGATAACATTGACTGTGACTGACAATCTGGGTGCTATAGGCACAGATTCGATAAACGTCCTTGTCGCCTTGAATACCTCTCCTACTGTCCAGATAATAAGTCCTGTCGACAACGCATCATTCTTCACCTCTGATGTCATAAGTTTCCTTGGTCAAGCATTTGATGATGGTTTCATCACTTCAGTGCTTTGGGTCTCCAGTATCTCTGGTAACCTTTCCACCAGTCTCTCGTTCAGCCAGTCATTACCTGCCGGCACCCATGTCATAACCTTGTACGTGACTGACAATGATAATAATACTGTCTGGGATTCCTTAATTATAACAGTCCGTGTCTCTTCTGCTCCGCCTGGTGGCGGTGGCGGTGGCGGTGGAGCTGTTGCTCCTGCAGCAGAGGTCGTCGAGGAGGTCGAGTTGCCTCCTGAAGAAGAGCTTCCTGTAGAGGAATTGCCTCTTGAACCTGAACGCTGCATCGCTGATGGTGTCTGTGAGCCCGACTGTGCTCCTCCTGACCCTGACTGCAGGCTGCGTGAGGAGCTCCGAGTGGAGATTGAGGATTATGTCCGTGATTTCAATATCTTTGACAGCCGTGCAGACATGCGTGTGCGTGTCGAGAATACCGGCGAGGTTCCTTTGGGCAATATCCAGTTGAGGATAAGCCCTGAAGAGCTCTTTGAGGATATGGATGTCTCTGTAGGTTATCTTCCTCCTGGCGGCTCGAGGACTGTTGATGTCCCTCTGCGTGCTGATATCTGCGAGAAGGATGATTATGTGAACGTCCCTCAGCAGTTAGAGATTGAGGCAGAGGCTTCTTCAGGCGGCGTCTCTGATTCCGACTCTGTGACCATGAGGATATCTGGTCCTTCATTCATAGTCAAGCCTAAGCAGAAGGGCGATGATATCTTTGTATGCATAGCCTTTAATAATCTTGATGAGCCTCGCAGGTCTCAGCTTGAGATCGAGTTTGATCTCTCGAAAGAGGCTTCTGAGGGTATTGTTGATTATTTCACCCCTCTGACTGCTGATGCTGATTCGATAATGGTCATTACTAAAGAATATGGTGTCGGCAGCCTTCCAAGAGGTAATTTCGATGCCAGGGCCCGGTTGTTTGAAGGAGGCAAGCTCTTTGATGAGAGCTATGTAATTGAGGAGGACAGGGCCTCTCTCACATTGAGGTAGCAGAATTATCCTGGAAGAGGTGTTGGCGCCTCTTCCGCAGGCCCATCGATTGACTGTCCTGGCCGTTAGCGGGGGTCGCCCCACCCGGGGAGGTAGGCCCTTATGATAGATATGTGAAGCCGAGGACCGGCGCCAACACCCGATAGGGTTAAGCACTGGTCAGAACCTGAGGAGACACAACATTTAAAAACAAAAACCACGTGGATTCGATAAAAGGAGGTGTATGGCTTGTTTATTTTCGGGATTGACATTCCATTGGTTGAGCTCTTCCTAGTTGTTACTATTGTCACCGTCATCTCCTTTTCGTTGATTGTCTATATCATCATCCGTATGCGTCAGATCAACAAGAAGCTTGACAAGATCTATGAGGATGAGGTCCGTGAGCTCAGGACTTTCCAGGAGTTCCGTGAGGATGCTGAGGAGATCCGCAGGGACGCTTCCAAGGAACTTCAGACCCTTAATGTTGTCAAGGCTGAATTGAACGAGCTTCTTCAGGATGAACGCAAGGAGCTTGCTTCTCTCCAGGCCATCAAGGATCTTGAGGAGAAGATCGAGAAGGAGGAGAAGAAGCTTTCCTCTGCTCCAAGGTCTCGCAGTGCTCCTAAGATTGTGAAGCATGCCCGTAAGAAGACCAAGAAAGCCATCAAGACTGCGAAGAAGAATACCAGGAAGGCTAAGGTCGACGCCCAGAGACGCCTCACCAGCATCAAGAAAGGTAAGGTGAAGACTGTCAGGAAAGCCAAGAAGCTAATCAAGCATCTCAAGAAGAACAATTGAATCCTTTTTCTTTGATTATGGTGTGGCTTTGCAGGCTTATCCCCCAAAACTACTTAAACAACCTCTCCCTCTCGTGTCCTGGACACTGAGAAGTCCTGTGATGTGCCTATGCATATGCATACTCAAATCTGAGCACAAGCGAGGAAGATTGACGGGCGAGCTGAGGACTTCTCTTCTTTTCATCTTTCTTCTATGTGCCTGTTTTGCTCTGTAACCCAAAACTCTTATAAACCACCTCTTTCCCCAACAGCCTGTTAGGAGGTACATGAAAATGCCGTTTGATCCAAATCTAGACAAGGATATTTGGTCAGAATCCATTGATTTTGACAAGACAAAGATAACTGTGGCTGTCAAGTCTTATAATGATGGTCCTAAGAAGCTTCAGATAGGCCGTGAGAACAGGCGTGCTGATGGTGAGGCTTCTTTTGCTAAGCTTGGGCGGATGACCAAGGAAGAGGCTGAGGCTGTCCTTCCTTTGTTCCAGAAGGCTTTAGAACATATGTAGATTATTATATGCATATGTAAATTATTTCTTGCTAACATTTATAAATAAAGCGTTATATATATTGTCTAAAGCAATTTCCGGGGGTGTTTGGATGAAAAGATTAGCTATTATACTTGTTTTGGCGATTCTTGTCTTGGCTTCTGGCTGTAGTTATTATAGGGCTAAGAAGGCTGAGAAAGAAGGCTATGAGCAGCTTGAGCAGGTGCAGGCCCAAGCTGATGAGATGCAGAAACAGATGGCCACTACGACCAAGGCTATGCAGCAGACACAGCAGCAAGCCCAGCAGCAGGCTCAACAGCAGGAGCAGACCCGCACCTATCAGGCTGCGCCTGAAGAAGATGAGCCTGAGACCTATTCTGTAGCTACCGCTGATGGTGGTGAGACTGTCGGCTTCCAGAAGCTTGGCACTCAGTACAGGACCAAGGATGCCACTGAACGTTGTGATCTTGATCAGCCTTTCTCTTGCATGTCTTACGTCGCAAGTGAGGGTCGTGTTGACATAACTCTCAAGTACCTTGCTTATGCTGGTATGGTCAAGGAGGTCGCTCTTTACTTGAATGGTGATAAGTGTGATCCTCCGGCTCCAAGCATCGAGCCTGGTAGGAAGCAGGCATATACCTGTTATGCTGATGAGTCTGGTGACCAGCTTAGGGCATCTCTAGAGGTTGAGTATTACGAGTCCCTGAAGAAGGCCAACATGAAGAGCACAGGCACTATTGTCGCTAACTGGGAATAAGTTTCCCAAATATTTTTCATTTTATTGTTTCGATTTCTTCGTAGATTTTCCGACTGTTTTTGATTTCCTTGGAAATACTCTACTTTGGATAGTAATATGTTCATCTATTGCATAATCCTTCCATATTTACGTCGAGAAGACATATAAACCTTGAAAACTAATTTGTTATTGTAAAAAAGAAAAAACTGAGCTGATGCTCAGCAAGACTGACCACGTCAATAATAGTATGTTGTGGGAATATATAAACCTTTGGTGCAAAGGTGCGGTGGCTCAACTCGGTACAGCGCTGAGCTGATGCCTCAGTGAGACAGACCACGTCTCTTGCGGGTTCAAATACGTGAGCCCCCGCGTGGAAAGTCCCGCCCGCACCGCACTAACTCATGACCTTCACTTCTTCCTCGACCAGCCCGTTCAGTCTCACCAGCACTGTCTTCTCTCCGTCTTTCAGTGATACTGTGTAGCACTGCGGGCAGTTTCCCAGATAGACATTCTTCACCTTGTACTCGCCAGCTCCGTAATTCCCTGAATTGGCCACTAAGAACGCTTCGTATATTATCCTGTCTTCTTTCAGATCATCGATATCTACAGGGCAGAGTTTCACCGGGTAGTTCTTCATCACTTTCTCTCCGTCTTTCATCCCTACAAAGCATTCGACTATCTCTGCTCCCGGGTATGGCATCTGGAACTCTGACCAGTTTCCGCTCACTTCCTGCTTTCCTATCAGTCCCTCGCTCTTCAGCTTGTCTTTGAGCCCTACTGTGTATTTGTACCCGTAGATGAATATGAGTGTCGCGAGCATCACCACGACTGCTGCCATTATTATCTTCATGCCTGTCTGGGCTTTCATATCGCTGTTCCAGGAGCCATAAAATATAAATACTATTAATCCCTATGGAGTGGTGGGGTGCTTATATGGACGAATGCGAAGAACCGGGTTGCAGGTATCCTGCTAAGCGTAATTTCCATGGGAAGATGCTCTGTCAGGACTGCTGGGAGCGTTACAAGGCTGATCAGGACCGTATTGAGATGGAGCTCAAGAACTCTGATTGGTGATTTCTTGTTTTTTCTGTCTTTTTCAATACTGACTTTTCTCATCTTTTCTGCCCACAATTCCAAAAACCATTTAAACATCTGATTTATCATTGACTTCTATGGACTTAGAGCGATTCAAGAAAGATGAGAATAGGGTTATTGTTGAGGTCTCTGCTAAACATCTCCATCTTTCTCAGGAGGATGTCGATATCCTTTTCGGCCCTGACCATGAGTTCTCTGTAAGGCGTGAGCTTAAGTGTGATGGTGCCTGCGTGACTTCCGATTCTCTGGAGATCCAGTACCGTGATAATTCAATCAAGAATGTGCGTGTCGTACTTCCTCTGCGTGACCACAGCAAGGTCGAGCTCTCCGCCACTGATCTTTTCAAGCTCACAAAGCAGCCTATCTTTGATGATGATGGTCACCAGAAGACCTTCACTATCACTGTTGTGGGCCCTATGGGCCAGATTTTTCTGGAGAAGGTAGAGCTTGTCTCTATGCGTCATCTGCATTGCACCCAGGAGGATGCTGACCGTCTTGGCATTGAGGATGGTGATATTGTCCGGGTCATGACGAATGGTGCTCGATCGATTCTGTTCAACAATGTTCTTGTCAGGATTGAAGAAGGTGCTGTCCTCACCTGTCATCTTGACACTGATGAGGGCCATGCCGCAGGCATCTCAAGAGAAGGTTATGGTTATCTGGTACGAGAATGAGCTTTTCTTTCTTTAACTCAACTTCTGTCCGCAGTTAGGGCAATATTTGAACTGTGGGTGCAGCTTGACTCCGCAGCTTGCGCATCTCACCGATGTCGTATGCGTCCCGTGTTCTGTCTTTTTTGTCTGGTGCGTCGTGTGTGGATGCGTAGGATGCTCTCCTGGCTTGTGATGGGTGTGGGCTCCTGGGGATGTGTGGTGGCTGGCAGGTCTCTTGTGTCCGCTCTTCTCTTCTCCTTTTCTCATTATCTCCTTGATGAATCCTATCACCACAAATATTGCTCCTACCAGTATGAAGAACATCAGTTTGTTGACGTCGATGAATACTGACATCAGTATCATCGCTACGCCTGATATCAGGAAGTAGCTGCCTGGTATGGGCTTCTTTCCTGCCACCTCTTTTTTTGCGCTCAAGTTTTTTCCTCACTCAGGCCCTATCCTGGTCTTTCCGTCCATGTAAGGTGCCAGGACTTCCGGTATTGTCACAGTTCCGTCTGCGTTCTGGTAGTTCTCCAGTACAGCCACCATCGCTCTTGATGTCGCTATCACTGTGTTGTTGAGCATGTGTGGGTGGTATCTCTTCTCTCCGTCGAATACCTTGCATCCCATCCTTCTTGCCTGTGCGTCTGTGATGTTTGACACTGAGCATACCTCGAAGTATTCCTTCCTTCTCGGGCTCCATGCCTCCAGGTCTGCGCCTTTTGACTTCAGGTCTCCCAGGTCTCCTGAGCATGACTCAAGTACTCTTGTCGGTATCCCTAACTGCTTGAAAAGCTCTACAGAGTGTCCCAGCATCTCGTCGTAGAAGCTGAATGAATCTTCCGGTTCGCAGATCACCACCATCTCTACCTTGTTGAATTGGTGTGTCCTGAACAGCCCTTTCTCGTCTATCCCGTGCGATCCTATCTCCTGCCTGAAGCATTGTGAATAGCCGCACATCTTTATCGGCAGCTGTTTCTTGTCTATGATCTGTCCGTAGAACATGCCCAGCAATGGGTGTTCTGATGTCGCTATCAGCACGAGGTCTGTGCCTTGCAGTTTGTATGCGTGTTCTGCGAAGTCTCCTGGTGGCATCACTGTCCTGAGCACTTCCTCTCTCATCATCAGGGGCGGTTCTACGAATATGAACCCTCTTCTTATCATGAATTCTGTGGCGAACCTTATCAGTGCCTGGTTGAGCATTGCCAGCTCTTTCTTCAGGTAGAAGAATCCGTTTCCGCTCACTCTTGAGGCTGCGTCAAAGTCTGCTATGCCTAGCTTTTCGCATATCTCTACGTGTGACAGCACGTCGAAGTCCTTTATCTCTGGCTTCCCGGTGACCTGTCTGACTACATTCTCTTTGTCGTTCTTCCCTATGGGGACTGATTCGTGCAGCATCATCGGTATCGCTTTCTGCAGGTCTGCCATCTCTTCCTGTGCTTTGGAGAGTTCTTCTTCTTTCTCTTTGATCTTCACTGGCAGCTCTTTGACCTGTGCTATCGCTGCTGTCGCGTCTTTCTTCTCTTTCTTGAGCCTGTTCACTTCCTGGCTTGCCTTGTTCTTCTCTGTCTTCAGCTCCTGTATCTCCTGGAGCAGTTTCTTGTACTCTTCGTACTTCTCGAGGCATTTGTCTACTGTCTCTGTGTTGTCCCTGTTCTTCTTCCTGATGTTGTCCTTTACCAGTTCCTTGTTTTCAGCTATGTATTTGATGTCTAGCATTTTAGTGTCCTCTTAGTCCTGTCAGTTTAGAAAGATTTTGGGGCCTCAGAG
>DUGW01000011.1 GCA_013331125.1 Candidatus Woesearchaeota archaeon
TGCTATGGCTGGATAGACAGCACCCAAAAAGGCATAGACAAGGAAAAATTTGCACAAAGATTCTCTCCAAGAAGGCCGAATAGTCTGCTTTCACAGATGAACAAGGAACGTATCCACAGACTCATTGAACAAAAGAAGATGACAGCTAAGGGTCTCAATGCTGTCAAACATGTGTTTGACCATTCATCAAAAGATTCAAAATGTATAATCCGAGCTGACATCCTCAGATCATTAAAGAAAGATGAAAAAACCTGGGAGAACTTCCAGAGATTCCCTGAATCATACAAACGTATCCGTATCGGATGGATAGAAGGAGCCAGAACCCGNNACTTAGGCTCAGACCACGCTGCGCTCTCACCTATCGACTCGGGGCAATTAACACTGTTATGTGCACTCCCTCTCCTCGCCTTTAAGTAAAATTTAAATATTCAATAAGGCAACGAATCTGTTAATGAAGCTATCAAAAAAACAAATATTCATCCTGCTCATTTGCGGGATCCTAGCCACCATTCTATATATCACTTCAGATGTCATCTGTGCCATTGTTTATCCTGGATATAGTTATACTTCTCAAGCAATCAGCGAACTATCTGCTATCGGGTCACCAACAGGACCTTTATGGGTGTACTTGACTTTGCCCTTCAGCCCATTAGTGATCGCATTCGGGATTGGAGTATTCTTGTCAAGTAAAAAAAGGCTGCTGAAAGTTTCAGGGATACTCACATCATTATTTGGACTCTCAGGATATGCATGGTGGTTTTTCCCAATGAATATGCGAGGAAATATCGGTTCAGCAACAGATACAGGCCATTTAGTGCTTTCTGCTATAACTGTTCTTTTACTAATTTCTATTATCGCGTTTGGTTCTGGCGCGAAGNNGCAGCACAAGAACCAACTCCCTGGATGGGGATATATGAAAGGATCAGCGTATTCTCTCCGATGATATGGATGTCAGTCCTGGCAGTCATCCTTATCAGAAAAAAGGAGAACAAAATCCGTTTAAAAAAATAAAAGACCACGGGCTAAAGCCTGAAGCAAATAATTTATATAGACATCCTACATAGGTGTATGGTATGAAGGCAGCATGTATCATCTTATTTCTGCTCGGGCTGTCCCTGATAGCAGGATGCGGCAGCCAGGAGACACCTGACCAGGCAACGCCATCCAAGACCCAACTCGCGGACAGGACGGACTGTGATATCCTCAAGAGCAATGTCACAGAGCTGATCAAAGGGCTCGAGACCTGCACAGATGACACTGACTGCATCATCGATACGAAAGTCGGTCTGGTATGCCCATTCGGATGCGTATTCATCAGGAGCAGCCAATACGACGAGGAAAAGGTATCTGAGGTCCAGAAACTGGTCGACAGGTATTATGAAGAGTGCCCTGTCTGTGAATACCAATGCGCGCCAGACCCACAGCCTGAAGATATCAGATGCGTAGAAAACAGATGCGTCGATACAAGATTCATTTAATGATGACAAAACTGCTCAAACCCAAAGACAGCAGATCATGGCGTGATTCTTATTACCATAGACTGTTCGGGCTGAAGGCTGCAAAGGAAGCAGAGAGAGTGCTTCCTATCTTCGAGAAAGAATGCCCAAAAGATAATCGCCCACGCCAGGCAATAGAAGCAATAAAGGCCTGGGCAGAAGGCAAGAGAAAACTGGGGATGGAAGAGGTGCGAAGGCTTTCACTCGGTTCACACGCAGCAGCACGCAAGGCAAAGAGTGATGCAGCAAGATTTGCAGCACGAGCTGCAGGACATGCAGTCGCGACCTGGCACGTCCCAACCCACGCACTTGGCGCTCCGATGTATGCACAGAAAGCGATATGTGCTGATAAGTCTTCTAAATCATAGTTTGAGAGTGCTTGCTTTGATAAAGAAACATATTTAAAGAAGTCCAGCGATAAAAGATGAAAATGAATAAGATATTAAACTCTTTAATCACCCCAAAAAGCTATCTTAACCTCCTTATTCTATTCCTGACCTGCATAGTGCTATTTGTCGTCGGGATCATCGCATTCTCTGTCGCTGTCTTTGTCATAGCATTCGTAGGGTCTTTGGCATTGGCCATCTTCATATATCGATTTGCTGATCTCGATATCGGATCTTTCAAGATCGATACGTTCGGAGAAGCGATAATCGTCAGTATCGTAGGTACTTTCCTGTTGGCAATATTACTCTATCTGGTGAATAGACTGGCGGCAGCAGTCAAAACTCATGTATCGCTCCGCGCAGGAAAGTTCCGGCTAGGCAAAAAGTAAGATAGTTTCAACTCAAGTCAAAGCCTAATCAATATTTATATACTACCTCTACCCTATCATCTCCAAGGAGATAAACATGAAAATACACATAATATCAATCATCTTATTGGCGATAGTCCTTACAGGATGCCAACAAAAGCCGATAGGAGGGGACAGGGACGAGAATGGCTGTCTGGCCCCTGCAGGCTATTCCTGGGACAATGATGTCGGCGCATGCACAAGGAGCTGGGAACTGGATGCGCATGAAAAAGAAGTCGCAAAGACCGTCCTAGTGGTGCAAAGCTACAGCTCTTTCACCATCGTAAGCGTTGAAAAGATCGAAAACTGCGAAGATTGTTATGATGTCACCCTCCAAAGAAACCCTATCGATGAAGAGACAAAAAAAGAGATATACCTTAAACCGTATGTTGTCCCCTATAGAGAAGGGAGGATAGACCACTCATATGATGATAAGATAACAGGTTTTGATGAGTGTATAGCTGCCGGGTACCCTGTGATGGAAAGCTACCCGAGGCAATGCAGGGCAGGCGACACGACCTTTACAGAAGCTGCCACGATATTCTGCACAGATGAACAGAGACAAGCAGAAGGATGCGATATGGAATACAATCCTGTCTGTGGAGAGATCCTCCTGAATACGGGCGAGACCACCTATATGACTTTTGATGATTCCTGCAGCGCATGTTCAGCCATGAAATCAATTGCTTACTCACCAGGCATATGCGAGGACAGACTCTTTGTCATATGCAAAGAAACAATAACCGGCTTTGACCCGAAAGAATATGCACAAAGCAATAATGGCATATGCGTCGAAAAGTGCCCTGAGGCTTTCGACACTTTCACAACACAGACAGGCATCCAGGTCTGTATACCGCATTATGGCGAGACAGAGATAGAGCAGTGGCCTACATGCGATAAGTCGACTGAAACCTGCAAATGTGCAAGAGCCTATGAGACGACAGACGAGAAGCAGATAGATGATGCGAAATACAGATGCGTACCAGAGAAGTATTCTGAAAGGCTCCTTTTCAGAGGCGGGCTCGACAGTCTCGATGAACAGGGAGAACAATCAGTGATGATCGCTTAATCGGCCGGAATCTACAGAAGAAAAATAAATGATTAGCGGTCAAAAATGCCTGATCATGACTCAGACTTTTCTTCTTGGGATGTATGTCTTGTTCACGTCTGGTATCACCCAATCCACATGGATAGGGACATTGTTGGTGCCGCCCATACCTGCACTGTTGCCGTGAGCGAAATGCACAGTATTGACGATCTTCTCACCGACCAATGTGCTCCAACCATTCTTCCTGACATACTCAGCAGTTATGCTTAGGTTAGCACCTATGCCAAGTTCAGCAAGCACATTGTATCTCTCACCGCCGAAAACAAGTGAAGCGATGTTCTTCTCCACATACTCAGCACCTTCCGGAGCGACAGCACAGACCTCAGTTATGAGACCATCCTTGACAGTGAACCTAACATCATGCTCTGTGGGCTTTGCACCACCCCAGCCTTTACGGGCGGTGAAATAACCCTTGGTCTTGGGACCCAAGACAGGGACACAGTATGCCTCACCAGCAGGAAGATTACCGAAATCACCAGGCCTGACCAACAGACCAGTATCGCCATGGATAAGGGCAGGGTCTGCCGGAACCTCGACGAGCATATCAGTGCCGAGGCCGCCCACCTGGACATAACCAGCGTCGCGCATCTTAGCTACGACATCATCGACACTCCTGGCAATGGCCTCATAATCAGCATCCATAGGCCCGCCAGGCTGGAACATGGTCATGGTAAAGGTAGGCATGCTCGCGATCCTGGCCTGCTGTTCAGTAAGCCATTTCCTGAACGGAGTATGAGAAAGTGAGAAAGCAGTAGGCATGAAGACAACAGCGAATGGCCCTTCATCCTCAACCCTCTTGTACAGGGCAGGGACTGCATCCTGACCATGCATGGCTTTCTCGGGATCATAAGACATCAAGACAACATCAACACCATCACCAGCAAGAGTCTGATGCATCGCCTGGGTGACCTCAGATGAACGGGTAAAACCACCTTTACTGTCCTCTGGCAGACCCTCATGCCAATCCTGCTGCACGATAAGGACCTTTTCACCTTTCTTGTAGCCCATATTGACAGACAATGTTTTCCTTATGACATCTTCGACTGAACTCATGTTAACACCTCCTCACCCTCAAGAAATACTGAGGTCTATAACTGCCTCTTTTTGGAAGATGATGACCCCTGGATATATAAAATTTGCTTTGTGCCGACCGCCCAGCATGTTTAAATATATGCGTCAATAATTGGTATTGCGATGAAGAAAAAAGTAGAAAAATTCATCTACTGGGCACCAAGGATGATGTCAATCCTGTTTGCCTGCTTCCTCGCACTGATGTCTTTGGATGTATTCTCGATGGAAGCGAGTTTCTGGGAGATCGCATTGGCATTCTTCATGCACAACACCCCAGTATATATCCTTGCAGCGATAATAATAATAGCCTGGAAGCGGGAGCTCGTCGGCGCTGTCGGTTTCATACTTGCAGGCTTCATATACGCCGGCCTCGTGCTCAATACGATGCGCGAGACAGGTTTCGAGTGGTATTACCTGGCATGGGTAGGCCAGATATCTGGCATCGCTTTCTTCGTCGGCATACTGTTCTTTTTAGGGTGGTACAGGAAGAGCAAGAAAGATAACTCTATCTAACAGGCATCATAATAAAAGAAGAAAAAAAACATCAAAAAATATCTATTAGTCTGCAGAAGCTTCAGCCTTCCTGACTCTGACGGCCTTAAGCCCTCTATCGCCCTGTTCGACATCAAATTCGACTGGGTCGTTGTCATTAAGGGAGACGCCCTCATTAAGTCCTGTCTGATGCACAAAGTACTCCTTGCCATCTTCGCCGGCTATGAAGCCGAATCCTTTCATATTGTTGAAAAATTTAACTGTTCCTTTCATTTTATTTCCTCCAATCAGATAGACTTACTATCTGATGATGAATATCATCAACGCCTGAAACCTCTCCTTTTCTGCCTTGTAGGCTCCATCTCAATTTCACCTGAACCGCACTTCTTGCAGGTCACTGTCTTTAGAGGTCTGGACATCTTTCCATGAGAATAATTCCTACGGACCTTCATACTAGTCCCTCTGCATCTTTTACACATCATATCGCATACCCCCAAAAATCAAAATTTATTCGGCCTATGCTTGGGATAACATTCCCGGCAATATACAGGCCGCCCATCCTTAGGCTTAAAAGGCACTTCACATTCCTTCCCGCAATCAGAACACACTGCTTTGTTAAGCTCCTTGAATTCCTGCATAGCACCCCCTCTACTGAAGATGCTGTACTTCTCAAGATCAGCAGGCACAGTGCTATTCCTTGTTTTCTTGAAATTCTTCTTCATTTTCTTCTAACTTCCAACAGTAAAAACAACTAGAAACACTCAAACTTGAACAATACAAGAATGAACATATCCCAATTATTGACCTAAAGAATCGCTGAAGTTTTATAAATGCTTCTGTTTTAAGGGCAATAATCAGGTATTTAGCATGAAAAACAGGGCAGTTATTGAAACAAATCCAAATCCTGAAGTGATTTAGGCATAGAGATGGTCAAAGGTGTTCAACTGACATCACCAGACCTCTCACAGTCTCTTCAAGATACTGTCTTCTTGATTTTCCAGATATGTACAGGTGCGGGTCTTTAGGGTCTTCCACATGACCAGCATCAGCCATGACCTTGCCGACAGTGATCCTGTCAAAGCCTATCTCTCTGGCCCTCTCGACAAACCTGTCAGGGAATACGACAGAATCTGAATACGCGACATGCTCTGTGCCTTCATAAGGCCTGAACAGGAGCACGACTGCCTTGTCATGCCACTGGCCGCCCTCGCGGAAGATACCATTCTCTATAGATATTATCCTGTCAAGGTCCGGATGTCTTGAACAGACATCAACAATCCTGTTCCTCGCGCCGCGTAGAGTATCATCACCCACAGGCTGCTCACCGACACCAGAATCTGCCTTGTAGCCAGTGACTACGGCATCCTTGAGGAACTCGTATGCCTGTTTCACTGAATATACCTTCAGCATATTCTCAGAAGTGACTGCAATGTTCATGGCCTCTGGGAATCACAGACCGGATTTAAGCCTTTCCTTTGAGGCAAGGAAATTTTAAATAGTCTGCCTACTGTATGCCTTCCGAGGTGATATGATGCCAAGAAAGACAACAAGCAAACCAAAAAAAGTCACAAGCAAAGATATAGAGAAAGCATGTGAAAAAAGAGCTGAAAACTGGGCAAAGACATGCGGGTCAAAAGCTAAAGGCTCGTGCGGATGCGGAGGAGCAGGGTATTTCCTCGGGTTCCTGGGCGCAGCAGTTTATTTCATCTCAAACTCAACAGGATTCTGGAACGGAGTGCTAGGATTCCTGAAAGCTATAGTATGGCCTGCATTCCTGGTGTATGGACTGCTGAAATATCTGGGGCTATAGGCATATAGAATAGGTATCAGTCATCCGACCCGTCAAGAGCCAAGACACGGGTCCAATACCTCTTCATGAGATCAGACTCATCTTTCTCATCATAGACCTGTCTGAAACATCCTGGATGGTAAGGGTTGTCATGATACATCCTGAGATTGCCAGGGCCTGTTATCTCTCTGCCGCATGAAGAACAGGGAGGGGTGTTGCCACCAACCCACCATCGCCTGCTAACTGTGAGAGTCTCCATCAAAGTAAGGTAGAGCCCTGCGAACTCATCGTCAGAGATGACCAGCATGTTCTCAAAACTGAAATCATGCAGCTCAGGGAGATGCTTTGCAACATGATCAGCGAAGATACGGAACAGTCTCATGTCCTCTCTCATCTTCATGACTTTCTCATCATCAAGCGCCATGGAGGCAGGTATGTTGCAGAGATTAATATAATTTTTTGGTGAGAAACGCGTCAAAATGGCAGAAATGGGCTAGGAAGGCTAGAAAATGGCATCTTTGTTGCCCCTAAATAGTGGTTACAAAATCGAAAGATTTAAATAGGGGTGTTTGAAGAAACAGTTGCATGACTGCAACAATCGCCAGAGAAAGCCACGAAAGAGCAGCTGACAGTTATGGGATCACAGGAAAGGTGATCAGATATTCTCCAATCTTGACAACACCTGCAATGATGTGTCTCGCAATGTATGAGTTCACGCAGGGCATGACTAACCTTGGAACCGGGCTGGGAGTCGTTGAGGGATTCGCAGCACTGTGCGGGATGTATGCATGCGTGGAAGAGGCGAGAAGGAAGTAAATCTTCAAAAAACTTTCTTGACTTCTGGAACTTTCTGGAACTAAGACACCCATAGTGATGACCCACAATATAGAAAGAGTACACGAAAATATTTAAACCCTGAGCCCTCAGATTGCGGTATGCCGATAGGATTCCATACCATATTCACGATCGCGATAGGACTGTCATGGCTGCTGACAGCCACAGTGTTCGCCATAGTCCTAAGCCTTCTAAAGAAGAAAAGACCGCTGGTCAAAGGAGTCATCTACGGAGCAGCATCCTTTATCATCCTGATGGTGATGAACTACCTCGGAAGAGGACTGCACATAATGGTGGTGCAGGAGATATTCTACCTATTAGGCATGTTCCTATACGTGGCATTCCTGGTGACAGTGCCTGTCTTCCTAGTGTGCAAGGTGCTGGGTCTGATAAGCAAGAGCTGCAGGACAAAGAACAAGACACAACTCATGGTGATGGCAGGACTCACGATGCTGGTATTCCTCACAGGAGTATACAATGCACAGACATTCAGGGTGATAGATGTCGAACTGACATCAGACAAACTGCAGCAGGAACATAACATAGTCCTGATAGGAGACGTACATGTAGGGTCAGAATCAAGAGCCTATCTGGCAAAGATAGTCAGCAAGATAAACGAGCTCAACCCGGACATGGTGCTGATAAACGGAGACCTGATAGACGACAGGAGCATAAGCGTGCATGAGCTTGATGAACTCAACGACATAAAGACAAAGATATACTATGTCAACGGAAACCACGACTACATAGCAGAAAAGACAGAAGAACTCAGCGAGATCAGATCTCTCGATAAGCTCGACAATGAGGCCAGAGACCTCGGAGAGATATCACTCATAGGCATAAACAGCAACCTGAGAAGAAGGAACCAGACAAACATAGCAGGGATATACGACAGGATAGGCATGGACACATCAAAATACCTGATCACACTCATACACGAACCGATAGGGATAGACGAGACAAGCCGAAGAGGGGTGGACCTGATGCTCGCAGGGCACACACACGGAGGACAGATATGGCCCTATCACTATTTCCACCAGGCAGCATACGGTTACCTATATGGGCTGTATGACATCGACGGGATGAAACTATACATCACATCAGGCGCAGGCGCATGGGGACCGAACTTCAGGCTAGGGACGAGGAACGAGATAGTGCAGATAAGGCTGAGGCCTGGATCTTGAAAAAGAAAGCCCGTCCTGGAAACATTTATATATGATGCGAGGCGTGATATCCCGCATGAAAGTATTGCTGATAGGCGCAGGTTCTGTAGGCTATGTCCTCACAAGATTTCTCTCGAAAGACAAAAACATCTCCAGGATAATATGCGCAACTGTCGACATAAAGAGGGCAAAAGAGACGATAGACACCAAGGACAGGAAGATAAAACTGATCAATCTCGACGCTTCTGAAAAGGATGCCCTGGTAAACGCAGCGAAAGGCGTCGATGTCATAATAAATGCAGGAATCCCTGACATAAACGAGATCATAATGCAGGCTGCCCTAGAGGTAAAGGCAGACTATATGGACCTATGCTCACACCTCAAAGACCTAAAGAACCCAGAACAGCTCAAATACCACAAGAGATTCAAGAAGGCAGGACTGACAGCACTGATAAACACAGGAGTCGCTCCAGGAATCACCAACCTCATAGCAAGGGACCTTGCAGACAAACTGGACTCAGTGACAAAAATAAAGATACGCCTGCTTGAAGAGCAGAAAGCAAGCGAGTTCGTACCCTCATGGTCGGTCAGTGTCACGCTCGACGAGCTAAGCTCACAGCCTCTAAATTACTCAAAAGGGAAATTCAAGCTGGTCACACCATTCGGAGACCTGGAACAATACGAATTCCCGCATCCGCACGGAAAAAGGACAGTCGTGAACATCTACGGAGACGAAGTGGCCACAATACCGAGATTCCTGAAGACAAAGAATGTAGACTATAAATCAGGAGGATCAGACATAGAATTCTCAAGAGTCCTGTACAAGATGGGTCTGTTGAGCGGAAAGCCGATAAAGCACAAAGACAGCATGATAATCCCTATAGAACTATTCTCACAGATCGCCCCTAAAGTCCCGACACCAAAAGAGATGGTGAGACTGGTGAAGCAGAAAGTGGTCGAGAACTCAGCATTCATATCAGTCGTCGAGGAAGAAGGGACAGATTCTGGAAAGAAGATAAGGATAAAAAAGACAGTCACGTATCCGGACCTCAAATGCATCCAGAAGACGCTGCCGGGAGCCACTTACATATCATACCCGACAGGACTTGCAGCATATGCGTTCCTGAAGATACTGCCGAAGATCAAGCAAAGAGGAGTGATGCCGCCTGAAGCCCTCGGGCCAGAGCTACGCAAACAGGTCTTTCTGACACTGGAGAGCAATGGCGTGACTATAGAGGAACAGTTCTCAAAAATCAGGTGAAGTGCCCATCAACAAGAAGGAAGACGCCAAGAAGAAGATATTCTCAGCGTTGGCAGTGGCATTCTTCGGGTTCATACTGCTGAACATCACATTCTTCCTACTATTCCTATACCATAAATTGATAGACAGCATAACCCAAGCATCCATACAGCCTGACATGAACATGGCCTTTGACTGGTATCCACTAGCGAAATACTTAGGCTTCCTCATCATCATAGGCACAATGACATACAAAGTATTCAGGTCAAAGTTAAAGACAATATACAAGGCAATATACCTGACAGTGCCGCTGGCAGTCATGTACGCAACAACAGGTATGTACCTGCACAGATGGCCTGTGGCAGTGTACACAATCGGAACCATATCCACAGCAGGCATCCTGTACTGGTTCTACAGGACAAAACAGCCATGGATATACCATTACACACTGATACTCATGGCGACAGTGATGTTCCTAATCACAGTGTTAGGGGTGGAGATATAAGGATCACATCAAGCCGCAAGAACTGCCAGAATCCTGATCATGCCTTCTCAAACACGAGATCCAGGCTGTAAACAATCTCATCCTTTATCGCCTTGTCGCCGAGGTCAGCAAAGAATGAATTTGACCGGTAGGTGATGCCCCACCTGGTGCGATCAATGGTGAACTCAGCATCGACAGCGACCGAGTCACCCATGGTCTCGACATAGGCAGGGAAGGATATCTCCTCTGTCTTCCCAAGGATGGTCAGGTCACCAGTAACAGTGAAAGAATCACCTTCTTTGACAATGCCCTTGATCCTGAAGGTGGAAGTCGGATAACCCTCCACGTCAAAGAAATCAGGGCTCTTCAGGTGCTTCTCAAGCGTCTCGCTGCCATCCCTGTCCTTGATGGATGCCATGTCCATGATGAACTCGCCAGAGGCCTGGCCATCATTGAATGACNNATCCTGACTCGAGGACCTTCTCCTTAGGCATAGGCGCACAGCCCACAAGGAACAATGCGACAGATAGTGCAAAGATGGTCGATAGAACCATAGAATGTTTCATGGCAATCACCTGCGAGAGTGTAAGGTGTCGAGATTAATAAACCTGCTGGTGTTAGGAAAAATCGGTGTGCAAGCATTCACTGACGCGGACCTGAGTCTGATATGATAAAAATCCACTGGAAAAGGTTTATCAATCATTACAGGCTATATCAATATAGGCAAGGAGGAAAATTCTATGACACTGGATGAGTTGGCAGAAGCCATATACCCAGAGAAAGAGGGGACAGAGAGACTGGAGTGCAGGATATACCCAGCATCCACAAAGGTTATAAATCATGCACAAACCCCAGAGGGTGTGGAGTTGAGACTGTTAACCCAGAATATGTGGATGATCCCCCGTCCTTTCGCAGCAGACAACAAGAAAAGGCTGGAAAGGTTCGCAGAGTATGTCCGCAAGAAGCAACCAGACGTAGTTGCAGTACAGGAACTATGGCTACGCTGGAGTATCGACTACCTCAGGGAACAGATCGGATACCACTGCATAGCATCTGACAGTTATTTCAACAGGACAGGGCTGGCACTCTTCTTACGTGAGAGGCCGATATCAGCAGGCAATTACGCATTCCCGAAGAACGGAGACTACAACTTCGTCGAGACACTCGCAGCAAAAGGATTCCAGAAAGCGAAAGTCAGGATAAACGGCAATGTGGTGACTGTGATAAACTGCCACCTATACAACCCGACAAGACCATTCGAAGACAAGATAACAGCGAAACAGTTCAGGAAACTGATCAAGGCAGCAGAGGGAGACACCATACTCATGGGAGACCTGAACCTGTCATGGGATGATTTTGTCAGGGAGAATGACGGCTTCTTCCACCACGACGGAAACAATGAACTCACGCTGACAAGAGATAACCCATACCAGAACATGAGATTCAACAAGTACATGAAGTCAGGATTCAAGGATGACTATCTGCTTCTTCGGCCTGTCGACATGAAAGTGAAAAGCTGGGAGACCAGAGTGGTAAAGAACCCGATAGTATCAGACCATTGGGGAGTCGTCGGAAGACTGAANNGGGATGCGCTTGCTGGCATCAAGAAGTTCTATGCCAAGGATATTGCCATCTTTGTCCAGGTCAATGATCGTGTTATCATCAATCTTCCTATTAGAGGCAAAATCCCCTTTCCTGAATTCTACATAGAGGGCATCAGCCTCTTTGTCATAGCTTATCTCCATTTTATATCCAATAGACAGTTATTACCTTTATATCTTTCTCTTTTTCACACACAACCTCTATAGTGCCTCTGTCCAACCTCTTGAGGAAGTATAGTTTTCCTTTCTTTTTGATAGTATTCTCCGGAAATCTTACAGCCTCGATCACTTCTTCAGCGTCGATATTTCTCTTTTTAGCTCTTGCCTGGGCGTGCATGGTGAAAACAATTTTCATGGATAAACATAGTATTTTTTGGTTATTAAGAGTTCTTGAGGAAACTCCAGAAAGATCCTGCAATCTTTGAATGAGAATCCGGTTAGCTCGGAAAGGATACGGAATCTGCAAATAATCAGGGAAATGTTACAAAAGAAATGGAAATTTAAGATTTTGATAAGCAAGTCACACAAAATAAGCATGGGTCACGTAATCCTTGACCATCCTTTCAGTGTTGAACTGGGAAGCGTTGAAAGCGATCGTGTTCTTCATCATCTTTATCCAGCCAGGCCGGTCAGAATAGAACTTAGGGACAATCACCTTCTCAAGCTTCTCATGGAAATCACGCGCCTCATCACCCTGGATAGACCAACCAGTCATGTCGTCGATACAACCCTCTATCCACCAACCATCAAGGGTGGAGAACTGAGGGACACCATTATGCGCAGCCTTCATACCAGAAGTGCCAGAGGCCTCCATAGGAGGCTGAGGAGTATTTATCCAGAGATCGACACCAGAAACCATCTTCTTGGCGACATCAATGTTATAATTAGGGATATAAGCGATGTTGACAGTGCCTGCAAGCTGCTTCTTGATATTGAACAGCTGCCTGATAAGGTCCTTGCCAGGCTGGTCCTGAGGATGCGCCTTGCCGGCGATGATGAACTGGATCTTACCTACACGCTGATGGATGGCCCTCAACCAATCAAGGTTAGAGAACATCATGGTCAGACGCTTGTAAGGGGCAGCACGACGGGCAAAACCCAGAGTGAAGACATCAGGAGAAAGGTCCATGCTGCAGGTCCTGTTAGTGAAATCGATAAGCTCCCTCTTGGCATCCATGTGCGCATCCCAGAGCTCATTGTCAGGGATGACCTCGGCGAACCTGAGAGAGGAAGGATCCTTCACCCAATCAGAGATGTGCTGATCAAAGATCCTGGCCATATGGGGCGCAGTCCAGGTCCGGGAATGGACACCATTGGTTATCGAAGAGATCGCATACTTAGGGAACATCTTCTGGGAGACCTCAGCATGCTTCTTAGCGACACCATTCACATAGCCACTGTTGCCAAGGGCGACATAGGTCATGTTCAGCTGACCATCATGAAGCATATGGTCAATAAGCTCATTCTCGACAGCATGCGAGCTCATGTCCTTGGCAAGCCAGGGATCAAAACGGTCATGGCCAGCCTCGACAGGCGTATGGGTAGTGAAGACTATCTTGCTATGGACAGACTGGAAATCATAACGCTCTTCAATGGGCCGAGGTTCAGATGAGTGCCGCTTGGTATCACTCAACATCTCAAGGATGAGGAAACTTCCATGGCCCTCATTCAGATGATACTTCTCGATGCCAGTATAGCCAAGCACCTGGAGCATCTCAAAACCACCGACACCAAGGATCAGTTCCTGGGCCATACGATGGTTATGGTCGCCGCCGTAGAGAGCACGGGTGATTGTGCGGTCATAGTCGCTGTTGCCAGGGACATCAGTATCAAGATAGATGACAGGGATCTCAAAACCAGTACGGCCGACAAGACGATAGACCCAGCCCTGGACAATCACGTCACGGCCACTGATAGAGACGACGACCTTCTCAGGAAGAGGCTCAAGAAGAGCTTCCTTGTTCCAGACCTCAGGATGCTCGGTCTGATTGCCATTCTCATCAAGCTCCTGGCGGAAGAAACCATCCTCAAACAGCAGAGTGACTGCTATTGTAGGGATATGAAGGTCTGCGCAGGACTTGAGAGTATCACCAGCAAGGATACCAAGACCACCTGCATAATTAGGGATACGGTTATGCACGCCGATCTCCATCGAAAAATAGGCAATCTTACGGTCTTTTCTCCAGATACTATAGGACATAGGCGGATAATGGAGATTTGAGCTTATAAAGATTTATCACTCCTCGCGAGGCATATCAGTCATCAAGCTGGTGCTCATGGCCCATGGGGCAGCGACCCCTGCGCTCCTCAAAAAAACATCCGTCCCATATCTCCCACCAATCCCAGCAGTCACTGCAATAGACCTCTCCGCAATCCCTGCAATAGAAATACGCAAATTCATAGTCAATCGCCTTGAGCGCTTTAGCATCCTTGTCCTTCAATGCCTTGTAGACCTTATCAACATCTTTGCTCACAAGAAGACCGCCGTCACCGAAGAACTTCTGGGTGACAAGCCAATCATCAGTCACCCTGTTCTCAGACACCACATCAATCTGGCCTGGAGAAGGCTCATAATTCTTACCTCTTATCGGGTTCAAGGTGACAATGGCTGCCAACTTATTACAGAAAGAACACATGAACTTAGCTGAGATGGAAGGTTGGGAAGCCATCCAATAAGTAATATCCTGCAGATAGATAAATATGTGTTGTGGAGAGGTCTACACCTACTGGAGAATATCGCTGATATGCTCTGCAGAATCGACCAGCTCTTCAAGCTCATGCATCTCGAACAATGCCATCTGTTTGAATCGTTCTATCTCCTTGTCCTCTTCAGTCATCTCTGCCTGCATCTGGTGCAGTCCAGTCATGACCATATCAAAGGCAAGATCACCGATCCTGCTGACCCACTTCTCAGGTGAATTCTCTATCGTGTCCTTCAATACCTCTGCGTCACGCTCAAGTATTACGAGGAGAGAATCAAACTTTTTTATCAACGCATCGACCTTACCAGCCAATTCAGGGGCGCCTGCAAGGTGAATATTGTGCAGTCTTTGACGATACTCCTCCTGCTTATGGGAATGGATAATCTTCTTGAGCGTGCGGGTGTAACTTTCCAGATCCCTGACTATCTTATGTGCGTGTTCTTTCTTCTCAGGTGTGTCCAGAGACTTAGGGACATCCTTCAGGATGATCAGGACCTTATCGATGAAAACAAATGTGTGCTTCATAGAGAGAAAAAGAGGAAGAAAGTATTTAAGAGTTTGGTTCTGAGATCACAGGATCAGGACTGGTCGAGCCAGAGCGCGAGACTTTAATGCAAAAAGGCCAATAAAAAACCTTCTCTCACTTCCGATATAGTTCCTGCAGGAAATACTCAGCAAACCTGCCTGTATTCTCAAGATTGTCGATTATCTTTTCGCCGCCTTCGCCGTCAAAGAAGTATTCACCGCTCAGGACAGTGACACCTTCTGCACGCAGTCCCCTATAGAACCGCTTCCTTGGAGCATCAGTGGCCCAGCGCTCAAGATATTCCATATACTCACGGAGACCATCATCAACAGGGACATTGCCCTCTTCCATGCCCATAAGCATGCCGACAAGGTCGATGCTCACCAGAGCAGGCTCACCATCCCGTATATAGAAATCAAGATATGTCTTCTGGTCGTCGATTTCAACTGTCTTTCCGTCAATGCTGAACTTCTTCATCTTTATCCTCCAACAATACCTCAGCGAGGTCTATCAAAGAGTCTTCATGATATGGTTTCCTGAAGGTCCAGACGCCGAACTCCCGGCTGTAATGGTCAGCGACCTGTTGCGTGGTCCCGTCGTGAAGTATGATTGTAGGGGTCCTGATCTGCAGGTAAGGCCTAAGCAGCACAATCCCCATCTCTTCACACACTTCTCCAGGGCGGAACTGAGGATCATATATCATAAGGGAAGGCGAAGAGGTATAGATGACTGCTGACAGGCCAGCACTGCAAGGCAGTCCAGGATGGGTCTTCATTATATCCACCAACTGCGCAGCAGCCTTTGCGGCATGGTATGAGACAGCAAAGAAGCAATCGAAATCCCTGCTCTCGCAGACCCTGAGATCAACTCCCTCAAGACCTCTGAGATGTTCGACAAGACCCTGATGGTCAGCTACAGTCTCCATGCAAGCTATGACTTTCTTCATCTTATGTATTGCAGAAGCAAAACCTTGCCCCGACAGTAGCGCGTTTCCCAAGGGCAATTTATAAATTTTTCTTTATTTACTACCCGCAGGTAATTATGTCCGCAATGTTTAAATAAGGGAATAGGCTCCCAGAAGGCAATATACAGGTGTTGAAATGCAAGAACTTGATCTGATGATGCAGCAATTAGTAAGGGACATGCCAAGGATAATCACCCACTGCAAAGGGCAGGGATTGAGCCCCTACGATGCGCTTGCATTGGTGGAATGGCACAGGCTGCAGCTGGCAGAGGATTATGGGGTGCAGGAAAGACCACCAAAAAAAGTCCTTGAGGATACACTGAGTGATGAACAATTCAGAAGAGAGATCATCAAAGCCGGCGAAGAGAGCGGAACGCCACTCTATAACGCGTTGTTGTTCATGGCAGACAATCCTGATTATGCAGAGCATATCGAGCAGCTGTATACCAATATGGTAAGGCCGATGCTTAGAGGTGACAGGGCATGAGCATGCTCGAAGGATGCCCGTTCTGCCTGACTGACCCATCCAAGTCAGACATACCAGAAAGGACAGTGCTGGAGACAGAGAACTTCAGGGTGTTCCCCACACTCGGACAGATCGTCGAGGGATATCTTCTTGTAGCACCGAAAGAACATTATGCATCAGTAGGTGCATTGCCGGATGAAATGTACGGAGAACTGGAAGAAGTCAAGGACAGGATAGATTTGAGGATAAGGAGAGAATACTGCCCGCCGATATGGATAGAACACGGAGGGCTGGGACAGACAGTGTTCCACGCACATCTCCACGCAGTGCCTTTCCCGCCGGAAAGGGACATCTATGAAAGATACTCCAAGGATTTCCCAGAAGCCATGCGTATCCACGGATTCAGGGACCTCAAGAGAGTGTGGAACGAAAGAGGACACTACTTGTTCTACGAGATCAATGGGTTCCAGTTCGCATTCGTGACAAAGATAGTACCTATGTACGCAAGGCTTGTGATAGCCGACGAACTAGGCGTCCCGGAAAGAGGCAACTGGCGGACAATGGACAGAGAACTCGACGAGAGAATGATAGCAGAGACAGTAAGGAAACTAAGAAGATGAGACTTACACCTACAGAAAGAAGGATAATTGAACTCTACAGAGACCAGCCTAACATAGGCCTGCACGGGATGAGAAAAGACTGGTATGAAGGCAACGGCGGAGGCGTGAAATCACCATGCGGAACAGTATATTTCTCAGTAATAGGAAGACTGGAAAGAGAGCTAGGACCTGAGGAATTCATACACAGACTGAGAAGGTCAGTCCCAGACTGCATGGACTATGCACTGAAGGACATGACTGAAGGGGCAAAGCTCTTCATGCGACGCCCGGAACTGGACAAGATGCCTGTACTGCTGTATCTTGTGACAGACATGAGGAATGGGTTCATAGTCAAACCTGAAAAACTAGGCGAGCGGAGCGGAGGGTTCTTCCACGGGACAACATCAGGACTTGGTCTTTCAGAAGGCACATGGGCGTTCGTACCTGCGTCAGGCATAGTCGGGAAGATAGGCTTCACAGAAGATGATCTCGACGAGATCATGGAAAGCCCGGGGCGGATGGAACTGACACCGAACATCACAAGACAATTAACAGCAGGAAAGATATTCTACAGGAAGGCAGCAGAAGAAATGGTGAAGGTATACGAACAGGATAAAGATGCTAACAGCTGGTGGGCAAGCACAAGACTGCCGATGTGAGAAAACAATAAAAGATTTCTGAAAAAGATTTATCAGATTCAGATGAAATACCTGATAGCCATAGCCAGCAAGGTGCCAGTAGCAGCGACCTGGGCTGCACGGCACATCACAGCACCTGCATTGTAAGCCCTGCGGCAGCCATTGTCATCCTGGTAACAATCCTTCAATGGCTCAGCATTCGTCATCTGGACTACATGGTTGTTCCAACCATTGATCATGGCATTCATCGAATCCGCTGTACGTTCATAGAAGTGTCTCTTATCAGACATACTCTCTCACCGAGACTGTAGGTCAAAGAGGGGATTAATAAAACTTGCTCTTCATCTCTTACGATTAAGGAGAAAGAAAGAAAGCATACTTGCGATAAGGAACAAAAGGCTGAGCAGGACGCCCCAGTTGTATGGCTTGGTGATGGCACCGGTGTTATCAGCGACCACAAAGCCAGAGATGCCAGAACCTAGGAAGATGATAGACGTAAGGGCAAGGACCATGGGGATAATGATCTTGTACATGACAGACACCTGGGCGTCTGTAGTATAAAAAGATTGCGACTGGGTTGACCCAACCAACGCTTCAACTGATCAGTCCAGATGTCCTGTGCAGTTAAGGACATGCACCTGATGGTTCCGGCCCTCATCAAAATCAATTATCGTGACTGCAGTGTTGCCCGGGGTGGCGATCTTCTTATCAGGGTCATTGAAGATGACGCGCAGGATGTTCCCCTTCACACCTGCATGGCAGACAAACAGGACAGTCTCGTCCTTGTGCTGATCATAGATAGAATCAA
Organism: Candidatus Woesearchaeota archaeon; assembly: GCA_013331125.1. The sequence goes on from DUGW01000011.1 coordinate 18,775, forward strand.
GCAACTTCTTGACACGCACCTGCACAGAGGCGCCTGTCTCAACCTCAACTGGAGGATTGTCCCAGTCACAGTCTTTCCAGGGCCGGCCGGTGTAAGGACCAAGATCCTTCTCACGAAGGGCTTCAGTGTAGACCAACGGAGAGTCAGGATGGAACTTTCTTATCTCACGGGCAGTGTCTGCTGCGCGGGCAAGGTCAGAAGAATATATGCAGTCAATCTTCATCGGCTTAAGCCTCAAGGCGAGCTTCTTTGCCTGAGAGATGCCTTCCTCAGAAAGGGTACCTGGCATGTGACCCTGAAGGATCTTCTTCTTGTTCTCTTCTGTCTCGCCGTGACGGGTGATTATGAGTCTCATGGTGCCTCTGCAACTTCCCTGATGACAAAGACCTTATCATTCTGGCGTACCTTACGGTCAGTCTTGATACCGACATGCTGGCCCTTAACTGCCTTGTCTACAGATCGGCCTTCCACCTGCATACTTGTCAGCTTCTGTTCAAACACACCGGTCTTGTTGCCCTGGAACATGATTGTGTCGCCGACAGTGAGGGAGTCAGACTGGACATGCACCTCAGCAGCACCGGCAGTCTCAAAATAATTCTTGACAGGACCGATGAATATCTTCTGGGTAGTGGCCTTGGAGCCATAGGCATCAGTCCAAGCGTCTACGGGTTTGCCGAGGAAGAAACCCGAACTGAAGCCCCTGTTGTAGACAGTCTTCACCTTCTCAATGAGCTGTCGTCTGAGGTCTTCAGTGTATTTCCCGTCCTTGATGGCGTCGAGAGCTGAGCGATAGGCCTCAGTGACTGTCTTGACATATTCAGGAGAACGCATACGACCCTCGATCTTTATGACATCGGCAACAGGAGTCAGCTGTTCGAGGAACCCAAGAGTGCATAAGTCTTTAGGGGACATGACATAATCATTGCCGAGTTCCAGCTCGAATTCGCGGTCGATGTCTTTCAATGCGTATTCCTTCACAGTATATTCACGCCTGCAGGCCTGGATGCATTCACCACGGTTGGCAGACTTGCCGAATATCTCCTGAGACATGAAACATCTCCCGCTCACAGAGACACACATAGCACCATGACAGAAGACCTCAACCTCTATGTCAGGGAGTTTATTTTTGATTGTCCTTATCTGTTCAATGCTGAGTTCTCTTGCGAAAATTATACGCTCTGCACCCTGCTCCTGGTAGAACATGGCGGCGAGGGAGTTGGCAACACTTGCCTGGGTAGAGATGTGGACAGGTATGTCGAGTTCTTTGCAGATATCAATTATCGCAAAATCCCAGCAGATGACTGCGTCGACATTGGCTTCTTTTGCCTGGCTCAGGATGTCACGGACAGTGCCACCAGCTGTGCAGCAGAGCTCATCATCATAGATTATAGTGTTGACTGTGAGATTGACCTTTACGTTATGTTCATGGCAGAAATCCACCGCCTCAGGGAGTTCCTCTATGTCAAAGTTCTTGGCAAAGGCACGCATAGAGAGCTGATTAAGACCCAGGTATATCTCATCAGCACCAGCCTCGACAGCAGCGCGAAGGCTAGGCCAATCACCAGCAGGAGCCAACAGTCTTGTGTTGTGTCTCTTGTCAGCCGCATCATGTCTCTTATCAGTCAACTTGCCAGTCATATATACACAGTTATTGCATTTTGTTTAAAAGCTTTCTGGGAAGATTTATATCATATCGATAATCTGGCAAGGCGCATGAGAATAATAACCAGCAAGGAAGAGAGAAGACGATTGATGAAGTATATAGAGATAGCAGCAGATTTAGGCACGCAGAGCACGTGCAAGAAATCCCAGAGAGGATTCGTGATAGTCCAATATAACCAGATTGTAGGAAGAGGGTATAACAGGCCGACAGTCCCAGACCTGTGCTGCATGAGAGAGGCGATGACAGACCAGTCAAGGAAAGAGCTATGCGATGCAGAACACGCAGAGGTGATGGGAACCCTTGACATGTTCAAGCATCATTACCATACCACGATGGACAGGTCAATGATAGCTACCATGGGCATACATGCGAAGGTCAAGGACGGCAGGCCTGTGCCGGGCGGAGAACCAAGCTGCCCAGGCTGCAGCATACTGATGCTCAGCAGCGGGATCGAGGCGATGCTTCTGTGGGAGAAAGAAGCTTCTGGTGGTGAGAAGATGTGCCTGTATGACATGAAGGAGTTCAACAGGAGGAGTCTTGAGTATCATCTAAGGCATCACAGGCAGAAGATTTAGGTGTTAATATCAGGCGTTAAGTGAATATTTTTTCTCTTTTTCAGCAAAACACAGACAAGTATATAAAGAAGTGTGAGCATTACAATCACATTCGTTTTTGAACTCAACTGACAACAAGGAGGGAATGGAAATGGTGCTTGAAACAAATGATGCAAACTTTGACAAAGACGTGATGAAGAGCGACAAACCAGTGATCGTAGATTTCTGGGCCAGCTGGTGCGGACCATGCAGGATGATGGCGCCTGTATTCGAAGAGCTCTCAAAGGAATACGCAGGAAAGGTCAAGTTCGTGAAATGCAATGTAGAGGACAACCAGGAGAAACCCGATCAGTACGGGATCCAGGGCATCCCAAGCCTGGTGGTATTCAACAAAGGCAAAGAGGTAGAGAGGCTTGTCGGTTTCCAGCCAAAGGACATGCTTAAGCATAAACTGGACAAGATATTGGAAACCCTTTAATATCACTTCTGTGCGCAATAATAGAATCAAATCAAAGTGGTGGTAAACATGGTGAATCCGTTCGAAGACACATTACAAAGACTGAAAGAGCTGAACAAATACTGCGACCAGGGATGGTGCGACTTCACACCAGAAGACATGAAGATACTCGAGAAACCAAGAAGGGTACTCTCAGTCAACTTCCCGGTGAGGATGAAAGACGGGAGCATAAAAGTGTTCAACGGTTACCGAGTGCAGTACAACGACGCACGCGGACCTACAAAAGGAGGGCTCAGGTTCCACCCACAGGTGGATCTGGACGAGGTAAAGGCACTTGCCTTATGGATGGCGCTCAAGACAGCAGTGGTGGATGTGCCTTATGGAGGGGCGAAAGGCGGAATCACGATCAACCCTAAGGAGACAAGCACAGAAGACCTGGAGAGAGTGAGCAGGGAGTTCATAAGACAGATACACACATTCATAGGACCGACAAAAGACATACCAGCACCAGACGTCTACACCACGCCGCAGATAATGGCATGGATGATGGACGAGTATGAGAAGATATACAACGGAAAATTCCCAGGAGTGATCACAGGGAAACCATTGAGTGTCGGCGGAAGCGAAGGAAGAGGGATAGCGACAGCACAGGGAGGGGCATATGTGCTCAGGAAAGCAGCAGAGGCATATGACATCAGCCCATTCACAGCAAAGGTCGCGATCCAGGGATTCGGAAACGCAGGCATGAACATGGCAAAGATACTCTCTGCGTGGGGATACAAGATAGTGGCTGTTAGCGACTCAAAAGGAGGAGTCTACGATGCTGGAGGCCTCGATGTCGCAGAGCTGATGAAACACAAGGAAGAATACAGGACAGTCATGGGATTCCCAGGAGCAAAGGATGTCACAAACGAGGAGCTGTTGCTGCTGCCTGTCGACGTGCTAGTCCCAGCAGCATTGGAGAATGTCATAACAGCACAGAACGCCGCACGGGTGAAAGCAAAGATAATACTCGAGCTGGCGAACGGACCGGTCACAAGAGAGGCAGACGAGATACTGCACAAGAACGACATAGTCGTGGTGCCGGACATACTCGCCAATGCAGGCGGGGTAGCAGTGTCATACTACGAATGGGTACAGAACAACCAGGGATTCTACTGGAAAGAGAAAGACGTGCTCAAGATGCTCGAAGACAAGATGGTCAAGAGCTTCAACGAGATCCATGAGGTCGTGAAGAACACAGGGATAAGCTACAGGAATGCAGCATACATATTGGCGATAGGAAGGATAGTGCAGGCAGAGAAAGAGAGAGGAAACCTGAACCGCTGAATAACACGGCAGGTGACCGAAAGGCAGCAAAAACGACAGGCAGGACGATCAAGGCTGGTCCTTGGAACTGAAATCCTTGAACTCCTTTATCGTCTCGAACATGATCTGCTCTTTAGGCTTATCATAACTTTTCATGAGAAACTCAGTACCGGTAAGCATGCCGAGTTCAGGCCGCTTCACAAAACAATGTCGGTGCAGGAACCAGACAGCAAAGCCGGCGATTGCGCTGTTGGTCTCTATGATCTCATGACCATACTTTTTCAGGTCATCAAGCATCGGCCCAAATTTTTCCTCATTCAGTTTTATGGTTATCTGTCTGGTCATCGCGAATAAGGGACCTCAAGCCCCATCATCATCAGCCTCTTCAGGGCATTTACCGCAGAACTTCCTGAAATTAGAGACATTATCAAACATGATCTCCCATTTGCTCTTTTTCAGGGTCTCCTGCATGATCTCAAAATTGGTCTTGTTGACCTCAGGATATTTATTATGAAGGGTGTAATAGGTGAACCAGATACAGAACGCAGCCATGGAAGAGTTGGTCTCAAAGGTATTGTTCCCGTACTCCCTCAAATCTTTCAGTATATCCTCAAATTTTTCCTTGTTCAGCTTGATGGTTATCTGCTCTGTCATGGCGCGAAACCTCAGATATGAAGGAATAGGGCTTCCTCACTTATAAAACTTCACCTAATCAATCAGCAGGGATACGCTAAAATGATAAAATATTTAAATGTTGGTGACCAATGGTCACAAAGTAGGGCGCATAGTGGCCACATTCGTAATATTGCCAAATGATAAGGTGATAACAATGATATCGTTCGCATGCAAAAAGATAGAATTATCGCAGCTGATAAAATGCAGCTTCGGGATGAACAAGACAGAGTTCAATGTGATGATGTACATGCTCGGAAAAGAAGAGATGAGGGTCGAGGAGATAGCGCAAGGGATGACCCTCGAGAGGAGCACAGTACAGAAGGCGATAAAGAACCTGGTAGAGAAGAGCATAGTCCACAGGAGCCAAGAGAACCTCGAGAAAGGAGGATACCTGTTCAGGTACCTGATCAAGGACAAGCCAGTGATAAAGAGGATGGTGCTTGAATCGGTAGATACCTGGCAGAGGAAAGTGGTCGATGAGATAAACCGTTGGTGATCCAGGAAAGACCTGCCAAACATCCTTCAATCTTTTATTTCTTATCGATCTTTCGTCCCATGATTGTGTCAACAAATAGACTGCTGTTTCTTTAAAAAACTTACTGGTAATTACCGTAACAATCCCGAAACTAATAAATATCCCTATATATTCATCACTACTTGGGAGTTGGGGGAAAGTTTTCCGGGAATAAGCACTTACAGCATATAAGCAGTATAGGTGCCAGAGCAAATAAGGTGATTCTCCATAGAGCACATAGAGAGAGCCAGCCATGAGGCAGTGCACTCAGATCATGCTCAAAATCAAAAACTGAGAAGCGAGGGAACAAAATGACAGCAATAAAACTATACGAAGAAGAAGTGATACTTTCTACAGAAGAGAGACAGACACTCGACAGACTGGTATTCTCAAACCCTGTGCCAGAAAGGACATCGTCCAACCAATTCGTAGACAGCCTACTCGCAAAACTCAATGCATCTCCAGAGATACTTCTCAGGAACGACGCATTCGCATTCCTATCCGACGACCAGAGAACAGAGGTGCTGGAAAGCTATGTCGCAGGACTCGTCAAGAAGAGGGACTTCCGCGCAGCTAAGGCAGCAGCAGAGAGAGCATCACTTGTCCTGGGAAAAGAGACAAAAGAATACCTGACAGCAAGAGAGTTCGAAGAGATCGACAGGATGGTGAAGGAATGGGACCTCGTCGGCATGATGGAACTATATGCGAACTCAGAGAATGACAGGTTCGGCAGACTCGTACAGGGAGCATTACAGGAGAAAGTGGCTGATGCAGTGACTGCACCACTGAAACCAGAGAAGCTGATGCACGGGACAAAAGCGGTCGACGCATTCCTAGACTCGCTGGAACTGGCAAAGAACGTCGGCATCCTGCAGGAGATAGACAATGAAGCTTATGAAGCACTGAATCCGGACGAGGATGAGGACGGCGATCAACTCATGATAGAAGGAGTGAACAGGAGCAATGTGATGAACAGGCTCCAGAGATTCGCAAGAGGCACGGGATCGGCGATCATCACAGACCTGGCAAGACTCGACCACGACACACTAGAGATATTCCTGGCCATAGACGAAAGATACTCAAGACTCATGGAAGGGTTCAGTTACATAACAGAGCTCGACGAGAAATACAGGCTCGACAGGGAGAACGATGACCACGCACTGCTCCTGGACGCGCTGCTGATGGCAGACGAGCTCAGGATAGCGGCGAACAGGCTGGGAGACAAAGGAGAGCGGAGAGCAGTCGACCTATTACTGAGGACGGACGTGATGTACAGCCAGTTCCAGGCAAGCGACACATCAAGACAGGCGATCAGCGTCAACCTCTATGACATGGGAGAGCGAGTGCATGCAGCAGATATCGCCGGACAACTCGAAGTCGAATCATTCTGGCCACAGAGACTATGGTCAGAGGTGCTGGAGATATACCTGCAGACTGATGTCATACCTGAAGATGAGTTCAGGAAGATAGGCACAGCACTAAAGAAAGACTTCTCATGGCAGACCACATACAAATACATGAAGGCAAAAGATTTCCTCAGGGCAGCCAAGGAGACCACACTGAAACTCAAATACACAAAAGACCTCATGGAAGAAGACCCAAGCTCCACCGAGCAGAGGAAAGAGACACTCAGGAAGACCGAAGAGATGAGGGACATGGTATGGAAGTTCGCAAGGCTGGCATACAATGCAGGCGACCTGAGGGCAAGCTCATTGAGAGACACTGCACAGGAGCTCACAAGGATCGAAGAGGCAGAAGAGACCATATTCGAGAAGAAGTTCGGGGACGGAAAGACACAGGAAGAGATACTCAAATCACTCGAGCCGGCAATCGCATCCAACAACGTAGACCTGACCCACAGGCTTTACCAGGCGACAAAGAACGGCTGGCTGAAAGCAGCAGGAGAAAGGTATGTGGACAAGGCAACACTTCTCCACGTGACCCAGGAGCTGGGCAAGAACGGAAACGGACTTGCGGCCCAGGGACTCCTGATGGACAAGGACTATGTGACTGCAGCTACCCACGCTATGCGCGCCGACGAGAGGGAGAGAGACCAATACTCCAGGGAACTATGGCACATACTTGACGGTTCTTCAGAAGAAAAGGTCGACAACACCACACTCATGCAGACAGCAGAACACCTCGGCGACCATATGCGAGGAAAGGTAAGAGTGGTCAAGAGGTCGATCGATTCAATGGGAGACCTGACAAGACAGGTCATGCGCGCACGCGAGCAGGGCGACAAGGAAGCCACAGCAGACTACGGCAACGTGGTCGCGGTCGCGGAGATAGCGAACGAGACAGGGGACGCAGACCTGAAGGGAGCATTCCTGCAGGAAGTCATCGCAGCATCACTCTATGATCCAGAGATAACACATGACAGGGTCACGGTCGTCGGCGTAGCACTTGACATGGCTGAACGCAGCCAACTGGCACTCGGGAAACTGAATGAATCAGACAGGAAATACACTGCAGCAGCCATGAGATACCTCCAGGCAGGAGAAGAGGGGACAGAAGCGATAGTCAACCTTTGGAGGAACATGGAAGAGACACCAGTGATAGGATACGATGCAGCAGACTACGGCAATGGACCCATCGACGAAGAGATGGTCAAAGAGACAGCAGATCTGCTCGGAGAACCGACGAGAGCCAATGAGATACTCGCCAAGAAAGGACTCCATAGGATAAAGATCCAGGGGATCACATCAGATGAAGAGTACCTGCGCAATGTCGCAAGACTGGCTGTAGAGGCAGGCCCACGAGGGTCAGCAGTGCTTGACCAGATGTGGGAACTCATAGACTCAGCAAAGGTCAAAGGACTCGACGCTGATAAGGAACAGAACGATGCATTGAGCATCGACGTCGTCATGGACATCGCATCAGCACAGGACAAGGCATGGCTCGGATACAGGGCACTGTCATGGAAAGCCATAGAAGGCATAGAGAGGAAAGGACTGCCGGAAGGCGAGAAAACACTAGGCATCCTGGCAAGCATGGCGATAAATTCACAGGACGACGGAATACCAGCACACATGGTCGGCGCAGCACTGGAAAGATTCGACAAACATGAAGATACATCAGCAGAAGCAGTGATAACATTGGCTTCCCTGCTCAACAGGGAGAGATATGCAAGCCTTGAGGTCGCGCACACAGTATACGGCAGGAACAACGACCCTATCGAGGCTGTCGGATTCGCAAAGAAAGCAGGAGCACAGGGACTGCAGTTCATAGAGGAGGTCTGGCATAACGAAAAACAGGGCTATAACCCAGCAGATCCTGACAATGAGGACGCACTGATCAATCTCGGAAACCTGATAGGAAAGAGCGACGTGGTCTATGGGATGACAATAGAGAAGAGACTGAGCAGAGCAGGATCAGAGGAAAACATCGATGCAATAAGGGCAGAGCTTGACAGGGCAACTGAACTGGCAGCTGCATCAGGATATGACCATCTCAGAGAGATAGTTAGGGACGAGATCAACCGAAGATGCTCTGATGACCCGGTTGCACCAGTAGATTACATGTATGCAGCAGGCATCCTGAGGAAACTCGGATATGACAAAGAGGCAGCAGGAGCAATGACTGCATACCTATGGAGCAATCCTGATGTGTCAGCTGATCATTTCGCTGAGGAATCAGCGGTGACAGACCCTCATGCAGGAGATCTTGTCAGCCAGGTACAGGCATACACTGCAGGAGCAGACCATGAGGAAGGCGATGAAGGACTCCATCCGATGATTGAGCAGGTCGGTGAAGAGTATAATCCTCGTAAAGAAAGGACGTCCACAACAGCAGTCGTCCCGAATCCGCTGCTTGCAGATGCACAAGGAAACGGCATGCAAGGCACTGCATCAACCATGGTAAGCGGTTCAATAAACAATGGCCAGAGAGAATCATTGACCAGAGAGCCTGCACCATTGGACCATGCTGATGCCGAGTATTACAGGCCCGAAGATGATTAGAGGCCTTAATCCTTTCAAATATTTCCTTATTTTCTTTAAATCTTTATAGATTTTATAACAACATATATAAACTTGGGACTCCTACATATATATGCTAGTTTTTAATCGAAAATTAAGCCATCAGGCATAAACATAAACTACACGGAGTCATTTTTCAGGGGAGCCATGAAATAAACATGAAAGGAGTCGATTTCTTCAACTCATTGGACCATCTAGAGCCAAGATGCCCGGGATGCGAGATAAAGATAGAGTGGGGAGTGACCACTGAATGGTCTGATGAAAAAGAAAGCCAGGTATGCACCAAATGCGGGCATACACTGTAGACAGGACTATCATCTCTTCTTGGCTTTTCTCTTCACAGCCTTCTTAGGCAAAGCCTTCCTCTTGGCGGGTCTTGTCTTCGCCTTCTTGGAGACTTTCTTTGCTGACTTCCGGACAGGCTGCTTGACTTTCTTAACAGCC
>DUGW01000113.1 GCA_013331125.1 Candidatus Woesearchaeota archaeon
ATAAGAAGAAGACTTGGTTAAGACTCAGATAGGTCTGAGAATGCGACTTCGTAGTCATACATCGTCTCTGTCAATAGCTGTTTCTGCCTGCTTACGAACAGGTCTGCTTTGTCTTTGGCTCCTGTGTTCGCGAACTTGCCTGCTTTTGCTCCGTCTGTTATCCCTGTGCATATCTTGTCTATCAGGTCTGCGGCTTCGAGTGCCTGTTCCATCAGTTTCTTGCTGTTCTTGAGTTTCTCGTCCTCTGGACTGTCTTTCAGCAGTGTGGTGAATCCTGTCAGTCCCTTGTTTGTCAGTGTCTTTGATTTCTTCACCAGCTCCTTTACGTCTTTGCATGAGCTGATTGCTTCGTCCCATCTCTCTTCTGCTAGATGCGTGTCTGCTGTCTCTGCCTGTGTCATCGCTTTCACGAGGTCTGGCAGTCCTAGTAGCCCTTTTGTGAGTGATTCTGTGTGTGTCCCTATTGTGCCGTTCTGTATGAGCATCTGTCTTTTCAGCTCGTCGTATGCTGTTTCTATGTCTCTGTTCTTTGCCTCTGTGGCCAGCACTTTCTCTTCGAATTCTGCTCTGCATTCATCTCTCTGTGTCACTGCTGTGTTCACTGTCCCTTTTGCGACATTGACCTCTTCTTTCAGCTGTTGGTTGTTTCCGTAGAGCAGGAACANNTATTATCAGAAGTACGATGAGTATTGTCATTCCTCTGCTCATATGAGGAATCCTATATTTTATCCTTTATAAACCTTTTCGCTTCATCCCTTTCAAAGCTGAAGCCGTAGCTGCCTTTTTGTGCAGCGCCCATCTTTTTATTATGCGTATCCGGAGGGGGAGGTCCCTTACGGGGAGGTGCCGGATTGTCAAGAAATCATACCTGGCGCGAACCTGGCAGCGCGGAGGCGAACGGAGTGAGCCGTAGCAGGCTTCAGCTCATTCAGTCTCTTCACCTTCAAGTTCCTCTTCCAGCTCCTCATCTCCCTGCCTGACTTCTGAGTCTCCGTATATCATCCTTATCTGTGCTTCCTGCATCTCTTTCAGCTCTTCGTACCCTTCCAGCTCTCCTCCGCAGTCCAGGTACATGAGCCTGTTCATCTTGTATTCTATCAGTGTCAGGTTCTGGTACAGTCTTGAGAAGTCCTTGTATGATTGAAGGTATGTGTTCCTCTCTGTCTGTGTGAAGAATGTCATTGAGTCCTTGAATTTCGTGTTCGCTTGCTTGAACATGGGTTTTGCCTTTTCGCATTCTCCCTGTTCCTGGTAGAAGTATCCTATCGTATAGTCCTGTCTTGCCTGTGACAGCATCCCTACCCCTTTGATTATGCCTTGCAGGAACATGTTTGTCTCCTGGTATGCTGCCATCGCTTCGTTCCTTTCTTTTTCCATATCCTTCTTCTGTTTGTATAGGTAGCCTGACAATGCTGCTCCTGCAATCAGTATGATGATGGCTACTATAATCGTCGCTTTTAGCGCCTTGTTCCTTTTCATCCTCATTTTTTTGCCTCTTTGTCCTGAAGATGCTCGTCCTTTCATTTGTTTTTAAATATTATCTCTCTTCTCTCAGTGTCGAAGTATGCGTTGTTCACGTCCTCTTCTGGTCTTATCTTCTTGTACCCGTGTCTCTTGAGGTATGTTCCCATCATCCCTGCCAGGTCTGTCTTGTCCTGCATCTTCTCTCTTATCTCTTCTATCTCCCTGTATACGCTTGATATCTCGTCATAATCTATTGTCGGGTGTTCTTCTCTCAGCTCGTCGAACACCTCTGTGAAGTCGTTGAACCCTTCTCCGTATGTCTTCTCATATACTATCCTTGCGCACATGATCCCGAATGCCACGTCGAGTATGCTGTGCTGTTTGACGTATAATACTGAGTTGAGCATGGCTTTTGCGCTTTTCCTTATCGAGTCCAGCATATCCCTGTCTTTGAGGTATCTTCCTGCCACGTTGTCCATGTATATCGAGTATGCTATGTGCAGTGATGGGCATGCATTGTATGGTTTGTCCAGCTTCTGTGCTGCCCTCAATGACAGCCTGTCGTGTTCTGTCACTCTTGGCATCACTGATGGGTGTTCGCTGAATGCCTTCCCTCCTGTCCTGTTCATCTCTTTGAACCCCTGCGCCACCGTCCTCATCTCTTCTATCGTCGTGTTCTCTGCGAGTCCGTTGGCTACGTATCCTATCTGTGCGATCATGTACACGTACATGATGTCTGCCTCTCCCCTGAATGGTATCTTCTCGTCGTGCTGGGTGTTTATCAGGTATCTTGGCCTCTCGTCTGCGTTCGGGAAGTAGTTGTCTCCCCAGTCTTTGAGTGTGCTCAGAACTGCCCAGCAATGTCTTGGTCTTCTTGCCAGCTTGAGCAGCCCTTCCAGTGCTATCTCTACGTTCCTGCTTGATGGTTCCCATTGTCTGAGGTAAGAATCCATGTGTTCTTTCGGGAACTGCGGCAGTATCGTGTGTTTGAGTATCCAGTTGATGCCTCTAGACAGTATCGAGCTTCTCCTGAATTCTGCCGTGTCTACTATCTCTTCTAGACTCATGAGCGTGATCTTGTTGTCAGCTTGTCCTTATCTCTCGAACTCTGCGTGTAGGCCTAGGTCTTTGCCTATCACTATCATCACCGGGTGTTCGTATTGTTCTGGTCTGTCTCCTGTGAGTGAGCTCCTTCTTGTGACTGTTGCGTAGCATAGTGTGTTGACCTCTCCGGCCTGGTTCTTTATCTTTATCATGCCTTCTAATGTCCTTGGGTCTACCTGTGCTGTCCATATTGTCCTGTATGCTTCTCTTGGGAGTTCGGTCTCCACCACCCTTGTGACTGTCGCCCCTTTCTCTGTCGCTGCGAGTTCGTAATGTTCTTCTGTCCAGTTGCTGAATTTTCTTCTCCTTATGGTCCTGGTCAGTCCGAATGGTGTTGCCAGCTCTATCCTTGGCTGTTCTGGTGTCACCAGTCTTGTATGTTCTCCGGTCACTATCATCGCCAGTTCCGGTCTTTCCTGCAGGTATTCTCCGTCTCCCCAGCTCGCGTCTACTGTCAATGCTCCTCTTCCTGTCTCTTCTGCCTGTTTGATCATCTGTCTCACGGTGCCTATCGGCACATTCATTGTCTTGTACATGTCTCCTACTGACCTTTCGATCTGTACCTTGCTTCCTTTCTGTATCAGTGTGTACTCTGACCTGTAGAGTCCTCTTACGGTTATCTCCTGGTTCATCTCTCCGTTCATTTTCTCTCCTCCCATGGGTATCTTTGTCCTTTGTCTATATAGAAGAGCAGTGCTCCTCTTCTTAGCATCTTGAGCAGTGTCTTCTCGTCTCTTGAGCTTGCTGCGAGTTCTGTTGCCTGTATCGACGCGGCATCTATCCTCTGTGCGACCCTCTCTACCGGGAACCTTGTCATTCTCCTGTCGTGTTCTGATGTTATTATTACTAAGTTTCCGTCCCTTATCATCGTGTATCTCTCTTCTTCTCCGTTGAGCAGGTATACGCATGTGTATTCATTTGCCCTTGTCCTTTCATATCTTGGCTGGTCTCCCCATCTCATGTCCATGAACCTTCCTGACATCGTGAGCTGGAATTCCTTGTTTGTCCTTTTGTCGAACATCCTTATTGCTGCTCCTTTGTGTGCCTCTTCCAGAAGTTGTTTGAGGTCTCTTGCCGGCAGTTCCTGTGCGAATGTCTTCCTGTGTTTTGTCAGTCTTGCGAATCCGTCCCTGCCGTCATACGCTATCGCCAGCTCCACTATGTTGTTTGGGTCTGCGTATACCTGTATTGTGTATGAGAAGCTCTGTGGAGCCTTGTATGTCTCTCTGTTCATAGAAGCACCTGCCTCATCTTGTTCAACACCCCTTGCCTTCCTGGGTGTGGGAAGCGGTTTTTATAGTTATTGGTGGGCTATTTAATAACCTTTAAATACCAGTTTTCTGCCTGTGTCTCCATGAAAAAGGTGATTGTCATAGGTCTGGTATTGCTGCTGCTGTTGAATTTCCTTATCATCATATTCACAGCTTCCCACAATGCCCAAGTCAAGCATGATTGTGAGGCTCATCCTTCGGGTTGCTGTTGGGATGGCGATAACAATGGTGTCTGTGACCGCGAAGAGCATGTCCTTGGTATAGGTGGTTGATACCGTGAAGCTTGAACGTGTTGCCGGTTTCGCTGTGGATCAGGATGTTGATCTTGTCGTTAATTCTGCGAATGGTCTTTTGATGCTTGGTTCGTCTGGTGCTGGCAGGATCAGGGATCTGTCTGCTGATCTTACTTTGGCAGAGGATGCTGAGTATGATTCTTTGCTTAAGAGGTTAGGGCGTGATATCAGGAATTTTTATCTTGATAATTATTCTTCCCATGGCTGGAAGCGGCATCATGCCCAGATGGGTTGTCTAAGATTGTTGTTGAAGCATGGTCCTTACCGTCCAGGCACTGCTGTGCTTCAGTCAGGCTGGTCTAAGAAGGATTCCCGTCCTCTTGTCCATGCTGTCGCTATGTCTTATGATCCCAGGACTGAGAAGAGGATCCATGGTACTGTCCCTTTCATCAGGTCTTCTGTCAGGGCTGCTCTTAGGATAGCTGAGCGGTTGGGTGTGAAGTCTCTTGCCCTTCCTGTCATGGTCGCCAGGCCTGAGTATGGCATCACCCCTGAGGAGAGCTATAAGACGATAGTATCAGTGCTCAAGCAACACGGCCAGTTCCTGAAGAAGGCAATCATATGCTTCGACAACAAGACGACTAAGAAGTTCCTGAAGACCCTTAAGATTCTCTATGCTTTCTCACCGACGATATCCTTATCATCAACTTCCAGATATAGTTCGATGGCTTCTTTGATGTTCTTCAGTGCCTCTTCCTTGGTGTCTCCTTCAGAGACGCATCCAGGCAGGGCTGGTACGTGGGCAGTGTAACCGCCCTCTTCTGCAGGCTCCAGAACAACAGTGAGTTCCATCATGGCCCTTGACGTCAGGCTAGTATATAAATTTTTGGTCATTTCATCATCACCCTGGTATGAATATAGTTTTTACTGGTTAATATATTTGTCGTCGAGAAACCTGGAAGATTTCCGACATTATTGCAAGTCATCCAATTTCGGAATATTTTTATACCTCATTTCTTCATGCATTCCTGATAAAGAGGTGTAACCATGTCAG
>DUGW01000179.1 GCA_013331125.1 Candidatus Woesearchaeota archaeon
CATCCTTGAGCCAACCCCCTAATGACTGTGACTGGCCCATGCTCAGCAGCACTGATATGTCGCGCTCAATTATGCGTCTGTTCCTGAAGACATTCGTGTCAGGAGAAAGTCCTGCTTTGAGCTCCAGGAGCATGTCGAAGTATGCATCCTCGTCGAGTTCGCCCTCATAGACATGGCGCTCGTTCACGACCCGGTCAGGCCTTAACATCTCGAGGAGTGAGTGGAGTCTCTTGATCCTCTGGGAATGCTCTTCCCTCGCTTTGGCCACGCGGTCATTCGTGACAGCACTCTGATCCTTAACTATCAACCTGACCTTGCGCACTCCGCCGCATTCATCAAAGAAGAACACCGGCTGGTTCCTGTAATCAGCACCTGTGGTCTCGGGAAGCTGCATCCCGGTGTACCTGATCCCTTCTGAAAGGTCAGCGACCTGTTCCTGAGGCTTAGGCACGGGTATCTTCTCGTCGATGACCTGATAGACATCCCTCACCAACTGCATGACTTCCTCATTTGATGCTTGCCCGAGACTGTCTAGCATAGGGACGACCATCTCCCTGACAAATCCCATAACATCATTCTGCGGCTCAATCTCAAGGACAAGTACCTGCTCAAGGCTCCGCAAGACACCTTCAGGATCGGGCAGGGCCTCAAGGAGCGACTCTTTATACAGTGTCTGGATATCTGTGATTGTAGACCTGATATCTCTGTCAAGCCCCCGACGGGTTGAAGATATCAGTCTCTTCGCCCGCTCATAGTTGATGGTGTTCCACAAAGACCTCGCGAAACCAGGATTTCCGAAACTGTCGAACATGTGAACAAGCCTCTCGCTGTCTTCCGGGAAGAAACCATACCTGCCGAAAGATGACTGTAGAGAGGTCATGAAACTGTAAACTCGCCTGTTCGCCTCGTGGGTGTCAAGGCAGTTCACGATCTCAGGAAGCATGATCCTCCTGGGCGCAGGCTTAGGGAGCACTATGCTTGAATCAAGTGCCTCAGTCCTGTAGACAGAATAGGGACTCCGGCCGAAGAATGAGGCGAACTTGCCCAACGCAGGGCCGACTTCCTCGACGACACAAGGTCTTCTGTTCTTGCCACCATCGACTGATGTCACGAGCTCTGTGATGCTGCCGAACTGGATAGCTCCCCTCAGTTCATCAAGTGTCTTCTTGCTGACCACATTATCATGCCAGTTCCTGAAACTGGTCTTTACAGTCCTCTCATCCTGGCCTTTCAGGCCGGCAATCACCTGGGCTGAACGCCGGAAATAACTCTCAATCAATTCTTTCATCTCAGGCACCAGCAAAGTCATATCTTTGTTAAGATGACTGATAAGCCCGTACAGTGCGGAACCACCAGACTCTGGCTGCGACTCTGTCAGGAGCCTGAACTCTTCAGATCCTTCGCAGAGGCTGCCGAAGACGACTTCTCTCAATGCCCTGTACGTGTTGGCTGGGGTGTCCCTATCAACTGTCTTGATGCTGCCTTTTGCAGGCTTCTTCAATCCGTTAGACTGCATGGCCTTCTCCAAGCTGAGCATCTCCTGCTCGCCGAACCTGGTCATGCAATGCAGCTCTTCCATGACATTCTTTGAAAATCTTCTTGTATCAGAGACTGTCCCATTCCTGTAGGTCTTCATAAGCTGATTATTTGAGAGATACTTTATCAGCTCAGAGAGGGTGTCTAAAGAGACAGCATGCATCTCACCTGAGTATGACGCTGCAATCAGCGGTACAGAGAACTCCTTGCCGAGATCCTTGATAAGAGCCTCCCGAAACTTCTCTCTCCTGCCGATCTCTTCGGAGTCAAGTCTAGAATGCTCACGCTCGATAGCGTTGATAGTCTTCCAATAATCAAGCCTGTTATCAACAGGGTTCAATGTGTTGATATCATGCACCTTCTCACAAGCCCTTCTGAAATGCCCTAGCATCTCCGGGTCTTTTGCGTCAGCAGCGAACCTTGATAGGTGGTTGGAGATCCGCTCGTCAGGATACCTCTTCTTTATTTCCATGAACAGATTGAATGCAGAGGCTGCTTGCGCAGGGTCCATACTGGCGAATAGACCTTCTAACATACTGGCAGTCTCTTCGCCTGTAGCCTTCGCGAAATTACTGTCCTTGTAGCTCTTGATCAGATACTCTGCTAGTCTCGGAGCCACAGAGACGTCTCCGCCAAATGACTGCCAGCATATGGCCTGCACCTGCTCGACGAGAGATTCAGCAGTCAGCCATTCCGGCCGTTTATGTCCTGACTTCAGTACCTGGTCCTTCGCTGACTCTATAGTCTCCTTGATATATATGAACTGTTGCCTGTCCTTCGGAGCAAAGCCTATCATCAGGTCGATGACCCTGCTGAAGCCTGAGTAACCTGCTTTCTTGTAGAGTTCCCTGTCACGCAGGGAGAGCAGGTCCCGGGAATTGGAGACCTCGCCGGCGACAATATCGTCGATGGCTGTTATCTTCTGGGGGTCTCCACCATCTAAAGCGTAAAAGAGGAACGGTTCTATGACTGCAGCCCTCTGGAATACGTCCTGAGCCTCGCGTCTTCTGATCATCTCGGCAAGGGTGTCTTTATCATCAGCTATGTATCCTAGCGCGTGAAGCAGAAGACCGACATCTCTCTTGACATCAATAAGTGATGGGGCCCTGCTATATTTCTTTGAGACCACCTTTATCTTTTTCGGGGTAGTCCTGGCCAGATGCTCAGAGACCATCGATACTGCATGATCATCTTCCATCAGTACCCTACGCAACCTTTTCCTGAATTGCGTCTCTGCATATTCCGTGACCACTGACGAGGTCCTTGCCCTGCCTTCAGTGATACTGAGATACATCTCTATCTCTTCAGTAAAAGTCCTCTCCTTGATCTTCCCATACCTTTTCCTCTGCTCATTCTCATTTTCGATAGTATACCTGTCCAGCCCGAACCTGGTCCTGAGATCGGTCTTTGCAGAAAACTCTTTCAACAGACCAGTATACTCTCCCAGACTTAATCCAGAATGCCCGGTGCCTTCTGCCCGCTGGCTTTCCAGGTATTCCTTGGCGTCATGAGCATCTCTTACCAGCCTATTGAACTCTGCAGCACCAGAGGGAGAGGAATCGAGTATCATATCCACAACCGCTGCGAATGGGATGCTGCTATCTGCATCGAATTCGCCTGAATCCTTCAGGGTCATCAGTGGATTTTTCTTCCTGTCTATGCGGCCAGCTAGATCATTGATCAGATTATAGTTATCCGGGTTTCCGCCGGTGAGTGTGTAGCCGAAGAACACATCAGAATCTGTCAGTCTTGTCCTTATGTCTGGTTTTGCCCTGCGGACAGAAAGCACGTGCTCTAGCTGTCCAGCAGTCATGTCAGACATTGCTGTAGACAACAGCAGGAAGCCAGTATCCTTCAGATATGAAGATCTCAGTCCTATATTCTGGAAATGAGCAGGCAATGTCTCTCTGAGGTGCTGCTTCAACAATGCAGACTTCTTAGGGTCCAACAGCAGATCCTCAACATATCTGAGATCAAGACGCTGAGGGACAGAATCAGGAGCTACCCATTCCAGGGCGTAAGACCTTATGATCCTGTCCATCTGCCTGACCAGTTCAGCGGCGAAGTCTTTCCTTGTTCTGGAAGAACCGATGATGACCCTGTCGAGACCAAGACGTTCGCGGATATGGCTTTCCCTAAGAAATGTCTCTACAACAATATCTTCAAGTCCTTCAGCGCCTTCCTTGGTCGTCATGTGAGCATAACCTTCTATGATACACCTCTCTTCCGGCAGAAAGACAGTGCATGACCAACATCGCCGTCACGTCTGTCCGGCAGATCATGTCCGCGTGGCAGCAGACAGTATCACTGCGTCTTCAACAGCATCTCAAGGGCTTCTTTCTCAGTGTCCTCGTTGGAGATCGGATTGAAGATGGTTATCCTTGCGATGTGCGCGAAATCAGGCTCAAGACCCATCGCCTTGTACTCCATGTAGAATTCTCCGGCCATGACCAGAAGCCTAGTCGATGCGCCTTCCTGCAGCGAGAGCGTGTTGGCATCCTTGGCTTTCCTTATATCCCTAGCAAGCGTTGTAAGCCTGTCAGCGATATCATCAGGAAGTCCAGGCACTTTCTTCTGGAGGATCACTTTCTCCTTTTCAGGAGGCGGGTAATCCATGACTATCGTAGGGAACCTCTGCCTGGTGCTGGGCTTCAGGTCCTTTGACTTGACCTGGTAACCTGGGTTGTAGCATATGACGACCATGAGATGGTCAGGCGGCTGGATGACCTCGCCTTTCTTAGGCACAGGAAGAACTCTCCTGTCATCTGTCAGAGGATGCAGTATCACTATTGCATCTTTCCTCGCTTCGACAATCTCGTCGAGTACGACAATGCCTCCCTGGGTCGAACCGATATAAAGAGGTCCAGGCAACCATTCTCCGTTAAGACCCCACCTGCCGACGAGATGTGTCTCTGTCATGTCCTCATGGCAAGGGATCTCGATATACGGGAATGCGATACTACCACCAGCCTGTTTCTCTGCCTGGGAGAACTTAGCGACCTTGGTGATGTCCCCTCCTGTTATCATGTCCTGCCTCAGACGATAGGACATGTAAGTCGCAAGAGTGGTCTTGCCGCAGCCGGTAGGTCCGATAAGAGAAAGAGGCCTCTTGCGGCGGAAGGCAACAGTGAAATCAGTGACCTCATTGTTTATCTCAAGATAGAATGGCTCTTCGATGATTGCGTAGTCTTTGTATGGTTTGATTATAGCTTCCATTCCCACTGTTTGCGCCCCCCTGTATCATATTTTCGGCGGTGAGACCGCCAGGATAAAAAAGTCGAAAGAAAAAATTAAAATGGTCTGTTCGGCTGAGCCTCAGTAAGACTTCGGTCTTCTTCAACGTACTCCCTTGGTCCCTGGACTCTCCAGGTATAGACATCAACCTATATCTGTTCGACAGCCTGACGCAAGACCTCTGGGTTCCTGCCCAACTCTGTCTCTGACTGGAGCATGCCCTCAAGCCGTGCATATTCAGGATGCGAAGGAGATACCCTGCAGACCACCATGGTCGAAGGCACGTGCATCTCAAGATAGGCGACGCCTTCTGGACTCTGCACGCAGCGGAAGAACCTCTCAGGGAGATCTTCCATGGAAGCCTCTGGATGAGTCTGATAGTTATCCCTCAGGAACTGACCAAGCATCATGCTGTGGACCTGCTTGAAAGATTGTGACCATTCTGTAAGATACTCATAATCGACTGGTCCTACACCCATCCTCCAGCCTTCTGCATCTGCAGTCCCTGGAGCGATGTTCTCGCCAAGGTTCTGCATCTCTGCAGCGTCTTTCAGTGCTCCTCTCAGAGCCAATCCATGGCTCTGCTGGAATCTAAGAGGTTCTACAAGGTCTTTATCCCTAAATTTTGCTGTTCTTGGATTTCCTACCATGTTCGTTTCACCTGTATCATCAGATAATAATTATGACAATAAAAAATCTTCTAGTATATAAAGTTTACTAATTTTTAACTACTACTAGGTAGTTATTTTTGTGACTTATCTGCTCTGGAGCCCAATAACCCGTAAGCGTGAAGATGAGGGTGTAGAATCCTTCAGGATTTACCTAGAACTGTCAGCCTGTCTCTCAAGCTCAAGCTTTTTCGAGACTGCGCCTGACTGCTGGGTGCAGTTAAATGCTGCAAGAAGCTCGTCAGTAAGAGCAGCGACGATGCTCTTCTTGGAATTGAAAGCCTTCTGATAGGCTGTCTGGACAATCATCTTAAGGGCCTGATCGACACGGCGCTGAGGAGCGACCTCGACTGCCTTGGGATATCTTGCTCCACCATACTCGATGGTCACGATCTCTTCCCTGGGAGCAGCATTCTCTATTGCTTTCACGACGACAGCGATAGGGTTCTGCTTGGTCCTTGACTCGATGGTCTTGAGGACATCCTCCATTATCCTGAATGATGTCTGTGCCTTGCCTGTCATGTGGCCAGAGGTTATGAAATGCTTCTTGGCCTTGTGGCCACAATTCATGAGCTTGTTCATGAGCCTCTCGATTATGAAAGTGTTGGACTTGTGGAACCTGAACTTGGCTACACGGCCGCCTGTATGAGGGACAACCCTAGGCTCGACATTGATGTAACCT
>DUGW01000204.1 GCA_013331125.1 Candidatus Woesearchaeota archaeon
TGTTGCCGGTTGGGAAGCTGAGGATACGACCCGTGCTACTAGGGTTCTGGCAGATTACAAGACCTACCAGGATGCTGGCCAGCTAGTTGGATCCGAGGTCAAGGTTACTGGGACCAGTGCAACTGAGTTCACAGTGACCCCAGCATAAGAAGTCAGTATCTGACGACGACAATTAATCTTTTCAATTTTTTTCTCTTTTTCTGGTTTTAGAATACGCAGCCAACACAGTCTTGTCTATCTTACTTCAATGTCGGTTTCTTCTTTATCATCAGCACTGTCAGGACATAGAAGACTGCTATCATCACTATCAGCACCCATATCTCGTTCCAGTCTATGCCTGTCCCGTATATCATTATCCTTTCGAGTGCCTCAACAGTCAATGAGAGCGGCAGGTATTGCGACACCGTCTGCCACATCTTGCTCATCAGCTCTGGCGGGCTGAATGCTCCGCTTAGGAACATCAGTGGGAAACCCACGACTAGGCATGTCAATAATGATGTGTTCTCGCTCTTTGATATCGATCCTACGAACATCCCTATTGTTACGTATGCCAGGCTTCCTATCACTCCGACTACTAGAAGCAGCGGGCTGAACTTCACTCCTACTCCGAATATCACGACGGCTAATATCATGCTTGTTATCGCTATTATCGCCAGGACCAGCAGGTAGAGCATCTTCTCGAACACCCAGAAGAACATGCTTATGGGGCTGAGGTATATCCTTGCCATTGTCCCTCCTTTCCTCTCTCCCACTATCTGTGATGATGATATGAAGAGTATTATGAACAGCAGGACTATCGCCATGAGTCCTGGCAGCCTGTTGAATATCTCTGCCTTTCCTGCGAATACCTCTTCTGTCTTCACTGTCACCGGTTTGAGTATTGTCGCAGGGTCTTTCTTTGTATATTCGTCAAGTACTGTTATTGTCTTTTCCAGGTCCTGGCGCAGTTTTATCATCTCTGACAGGAACTCATTGATTGACTTGTCAAGTCTGGCCAGTGATTCTGTTATGTTCTCTGATTTTGTCTGCAGGTCCAGCATGAGTCTCTGCATCTCATCTATGTCTGCCCTCATCTGCCTGTTCTGTTCTGAGCTGCTGTCCAGCACTTTCCCCATGTTGTTGAGCGCTTCTTGCATCCGCGCTGATTGCTGGTTCAGTATCGCTATCTTGTTGTTTATGTCTGTGTAATGGTTGGCTATGTCCTGTTCGACTGTGAAGACGAGCCCGTCTGTCTTGTCTATGAGTATGCATCCTGGGTTGGGTATTGTGTTGTTTGTGCAGTATACCTGCCGCAGATTCTCGCTCTGTGCATGGTATCCTGTGAACAGTCCAGCACTGCTGTTTGTGTTCACTCCTGGCAGTGTCGGCAGCACAAGGTCGGGGTTTATCCCTTCTGCGCTCTTCTCTGCGTCGTCAAGCATCTTTTCTGACAGGTCTAGGTAATATGTCATGTCTGCGAGCACTGCCTGGTATCTTTCGAAGTCTATCTTCTCTATCTCCGCATTCACCACCCTCATCCTTTTCTGCATCTCTACTGCTGCTGGCTCTGCTGTCTTTAGGTTCTTGACTATTATCCTTAGGTTGTCGTTCAGCTCGTCGAGGTTCTTCCATGCCTCTCTTATGAATGCCTCTCCCATCTGTTGATTGAGGTCTGATGCGTATGCCTTTATTGCGTTCGCGCTCACCAGTGCGGTGGTGGGTTTTGCATTGTCCAGGTATACTGTCAGTTCTGTTCCCTTTCCGTCTATCAGGTTCTGTTTGAAATCCTGTGGTATCACCAGTGCTGCTCTTAGGTCTCCTGTGGCTACTAATCCTTTGACTTCATCGTCGCAGTTTCCGTTGAACTTTATCAGCTCGAATATCTCGCTCTCCAGGTCGAAGTTTGCGTTTCCCTGGTCGCATACGCCTAACCTTACCCCTTTGATGTTCTCTGCTATGTCTGTGAAGCTGTATATGTTTATGAGTATCGCGAGTATGAGGAATGGTGTCAGTGCCACTAGCACTAATGCCTTCCTGTCTCTCAGGAACAGTTTCAGGTCATTCAGGAAAAGCGTGTCCAGTTTCTGGACTGATAGTTTAGTGCTTCTCCACGCATCTTTTAAACGCATTTTCTATGTTCTTCTCCTTGTATTTCTTCTTCATCTCGGCTGCTGTGCCTTGGAATACTACTTTTCCTGAGTCCATCACCACCAGTCTGTCTGCCAGGTGTTCTGTCTCTACCAGGTTGTGTGTCACCAGGAGTATCGTAGTCCCGCTCTTCTTCACCTCGTTCACCACTTCCCATAGTGTGACCCTTGACATCGGGTCCACTCCTGCCTCTGGTTCGTCAAGTATGAGTATCTTTGGGCTGTGCATCATCGCCACTGCCATGTTGAGCCTTCTTTTCATCCCTCCGCTGAGGTCTTTTGCCAGTGTGTTCCTCTTGTGGTCTAGCTTCAGCATCTTGAGCAGGTCCACTGCCCTTTTCTTTGCGTCGTTTATCAGGACGTTGTTGAGGTTTCCGAAGTAGATGAGGTTCTCGTATAGTGTGAGGTTTCCGTAGAATGAGTCTTCCTGTGGTGCCCAGCCTATGTATCTTGATCTTATGCTCTGGCTCATTGCCTTTCCGTCGTATATGACCTGTCCTGATGTCTCTTCGACGAATCCTACTATTATCTTTATTGTTGTTGTCTTTCCGCACCCGTTGGTTCCCAGGAAGGATACGAGTTCGTTCTCTTTCAGGTTGAAGCTTATTCCGTGCAGGGCTGTGAACTCCCCGAACTTCTTCACCATGTTCTTTATTTCGAGCATTCTGTTGTTTCTGTGTCTTGGTGTTTATATATCTTTTTGACCTCTTTTTCCCTTTCCTTCCTTGCTTCTCTTGCCTTTTTTCGTTGTTTTTCCCTTTGCTTTCCCTTTCTCTATCCTTCAGTCATGATAAAACCTTAAAAACTCCCTCTGCCCTTGTCTTGTTTATGGTGCTTATAGCTCACATATCTGATTTCCATTGTGGTAAGGGTCTTTTCAGCGAGAAGAAGCTTGCTGCTGCTGTCCGGGAGGTTAATCGTCTCAAGCCTTCTGCTGTCATCATCTCTGGCGATCTGACCAATATGGGTTTCAGGAAGGAGTTTGAGCTTGCTAAGAAATATATTGATAGGCTTAAGCCTCAGACCTTGATCATCCCTGGTAATCATGATGCCCGTTTTGTCGGTTACAAGATCTATGATGAGATGTTTGGCAAGGGCAATAATGTCCTGAAGCTTCCTGGTATAGGTATCGTCGGTGTTGATTCTACTATCCCTGACCTTGATGAGGGGAATGTCGGTCGTGGCAAGACCCGTTGGATCGTTGACCAGCTGAATCAGATCCCTGATNNAGCGTTCTACTGCCACTGATGCTGGTGATGTCTTGCATGAATTGGTCAATGTGGGTGTCGATCTTGTCCTTTCAGGCCATAAGCATACCCCTTATGCCTGGTTCTTGAACAAGATGGCTCTTGTCACTGCTGGTTCTGTCTCTTCCAAGAAGCTGCGTGCTGACATAGAGAACAGTTATAACATAATTGATATCAATTCGACCCATATCGATGTCTTTGTGAAGCCTATCGGCGGCACTAAGCGCCCCTTGGCCAGGTACCAGAAGCGTGATTCTGAGGAGTACAAGCTCTGTCTGCCTTGATTATTGGCTTTTCTCTTTGTGTTGGCGCCTTTTCCGCAG
>DUGW01000086.1 GCA_013331125.1 Candidatus Woesearchaeota archaeon
TATTTAAAAATCCAGGACCACCTATATCCCTGCAAGAAGAGACCGATGGGAAACAATTCTACAGGATCAAAAGCAGGGCTCGCAGTACAGCTGAGCAGGCTGAAGATATTCGAATCGCCAGACATAAAGCTGGAGCAATACCCGACAGACTCAGAAGTTGCAGCGGCAGCGCTGTGGAACATGTCATTGTTAGGAGACATAGAAGGGAAGACGATAGCAGACCTGGGATGCGGGACAGGGATACTGGGCATAGGAGAACTGATGCTGGGAGCAAAAAAAGCATTCTTCGTAGATGTAGACAAGAAGGTGCTGGACATACTGAGAGAGAACCTTGAAGCAGTAGGCGCAGATGAAGAGATATATGAGATAATAGAGAAAGACATAACAGATCTGGGCGGCGCAGGCGGACTGCCACAGAAGGGAGAAAAGATAGATGTCGTGATACAGAACCCGCCATTCGGGACAAAAGAAGAACATGCAGACAAGGCATTCCTGGAGACTGCGTTCAGGCTGGCACCAGTGGTGTGCAGCTTCCACAAGACGACGACAAAAGGATTCGTCGAGGCAGTCACGAGGGACAACGGCTTCAAGATCACGCACATGTGGGAATTCTTGTTCCCGCTGAAACAGACACAGAAATTCCACAAGGACAGGATAAGAAGGATAGAAGTGACATGTTTCAGGATGGAAAGAACAGACAACAGATAAGAGAGCGAAAAAGAGAGATATCCAAGTAAAGAAATAGGCGGTGTTGAGATGCAGGAAGAATTAGATGAAGAATATATAATACATATGGACGACCTGGAGCTGCTCGAGGACGGACCATTCGACCCGACAGATCCATCCCAGTTCATAGGCTACACATTCAAGACACGCAACTGCACATACATCGTGAATCTTGAAGGAAGAGTGCTCACAAGACCAAGAATCCCGCGCATACACGGACTGGAGCTGAAGACACTCGCAGGAATCACACAGGAAGATATCAGTGAGATAAACAGATCATACAAAGCCCTGCCGAAAACGACAGAGTTCATCCGCGCAAAACACTATCTCGAAAGCACGATACAGGGACGCGGAAGGATGCCTGTCCCGGGGCTTGTACTGGTCATGACAACAACAGATGAAAGGGCATCGATAACCAGGAAAAATGGCGGTTACATGTCCATCCTCAAAGAAGTAACGCCTCCATAACCCCAAAAAATATAAAAACAAAAGAAGACAAGAGGCCATAAAAGGGGTGCAAAGATGAAAAAGAACATCATACTGACCATTCTCTCAATAATAGTCTTGATCTTGATAGCTGCCACCTGCCAGGCAGCAGTGGTATATGATGACACGGTCGCAGACAACACCCCGTTCTTCATAAACAGCATAAAACACATATCAAAATACTATCCGGCAGCAGAGAAGGCATCAATCGCAGCAGGCGATAACAGGGTACTGGTGGCGAAAGGAAGCTGCGAGACCATAGGAGACATGCAATACTGTGTAGATGACGCAACAACAGGGTATGACGATGAGACAGGATCATCAGTATCATCGATCAAACTAAGGGTGATGGAGTTCGGACCAGAGGTCCAGATAAGCAGGAGCATAAGCGAAGACGAACCATTGCTCAACGAAGATGTCACAGTGACAGTGACGCTGAACAACATAGGAACAGAGAGAGCGACAGGGATAACATACGAAGACAAATACCCTACAGAAGTGAAGATGCAGGGAAGCACAGTCAACAGGGCGATAAACGCGGCAGAATGGAGCGGATCACTCGACCCGGGAAAGAGCCACACATTCAGCTACACACTAAAGTTCGAGGACTTCCTGAAATACAAATCAAAGGCAAAGGCAAGCTACCCATACAAAAGCAAACTCAAGATAGTATACAGCAAAGAGGTCGAGTTCAACGTAGCAAGAACATACGAGATCAACACCACGATCAGCGGAAGATCATTCACGAACGACGACACGATAGTCTACACCGTAAGCGTAAAGAACAACGGAGAGGAGACACTCAGGGTGAACCCCCTGATGATAAACCTGCCTGATGGATTCACAGTCACGAAAAGGGATGTAGGCATAGAAGGGACAGGAAAACAGCTCACATGGAAAGGCGAACTGAGCCAGGGAAACTCAGAGAGCTTCGAGATAAAATTCAAGACGACAAAGAAAGGAGAGTTCCAGATAAAGACAGATTTCGCACTCACATCAGGTAAGTTCCAGTTCACAGACACAACAGAAGAGAAGTTCAGGGTAGGGATATCAGAGATAGAGGCCATCGTGAAGGCAGAACCGGCAGAGGTCAAGGCAGGCGGAGAGGTCATGGTCGAGGTAGGGGTGCAGAACATAGGCGAAAGCACAATAAACGTCGACGCAATAGACTTCGTGTCAGACATGGACACCAGGAGAGGCTGGAGGAACGAGCAGCTCAATCCAGGCAAGAAGTTCTATGCACTCAACAAGATAATATACGCACCGATAATATACGAAGAGAAGACATACAGCTGGACAATAAGCGGACACTACACAAGCGCAGGAGGCAAGAAGTTCGAATTCTCAGGGACAGCGACCCTGAACGTGCTTCCGTTCGAGAAAGTCGTCGACTTCGACGAAAAATACTTCGTCGTGAACGAGAGCGGGGAATACAAATACCTCAACGTGACAGTCATGGTGACGAATGTGAAAGATTACACCATGAAAGAGCTGAACATAATAGACGGACTGCCGAAAGGGTTCAAGATGGTGGCAGGAAGCAGGGACTACGAAGGGGACAAACTCAACCCAGGAGCGAGCGCAGAATACAGCTACGTGTTCAGGATGCCGAAAGAGACGACAAAATTCGAGATCAAACACACATTCAACGCAGTAGGGAATAGCGACGAGAAACTCATATTCGAGATGCCGAAAGAGATAGACATGGTCGGCGACAAGGCAGAGATGGAAGAGATGAAAGCAGAGGCACAGGCAGAAGAGAAAACTGCCGAGGAAAGCGCGCAGGAGACAGAGACTGCGGGTCCGGAGACAGTGACAGAAGAGAAGAAACCAGGGATTTTCAGGAGGATGTGGAACTGGTTCAAGGGACTTTTCGGCGGAAAAGACAAGGAAGAGAAACCAGCAGAGCAGACAGCACAGGAGACGACCACAGAGAAACAGGTGATGGAATCTGAACCGACCAGTCCGGCAGAAGAAGCAGAAGGGCCAGCAGCCGAGGAGAAGGCAGCAGATACTGCTGAGGAAGAAACAGCGGCAGACGAAGGGACAGTCAATCTCGAAGATGATATAGAAGTATTAGGATAAGAGGTCAATATGACACACAGGATACACATGCTAAGACCTATAATGTTCGTACTCATGATATTCGTGATACTGGGCGCAGCAGGAGGCGTCGCCTACGTGATAATAAAATACACATCAGCACGTTACCAGACAAACATCGAGCAGGGACCATTGCAGGTGACACCTGACATGATGGTCAATGTCACATTCAAGGAGTTCAATGCCATATTCTCACCAGACAGCGAGTATACAGACATCGCGAAGAANNAGAGAAATACAACGGAAGATATGTCAGGTGGACAGGATACGTGTCAGACATCGAAGACAAATTCTGGAAAGGAGGCCTCATAATAAAGGTCAAGCACCAAGATGACGACTGGCAGGAAGACACAATGGTCTGGATGAGGGAAGAAGAGAAACCCAAAGCCATGATGCTGAAGAAAGGAGAGCAGATAACATACGTGGCAAAGATGAACGGCTTAAGCACGATACTGTTCCCATACAGGCTGTCGGACGGGACATTGGTCAAGTGATGCCCTGGCAGGCGATTACTAAATATTTTTAAACCGGATTCTGCTCCCACAGGGCATGACAGTCTATACACTTAACCTGGGAGTGGTCCCTCTGGGTACAGCATATGCGCGGGACAGAGGGCAGATCATAGATCTTAGGGAGCAGCTGCAGAAGAGGGAATATCTCATGGGCTGGAACATAGGATCATTCACGCCAGTGCTCTGGAGCAGCATAGACCAGATCGTAGAGTCGAAGCAAGGAAAGATAAGGATAGAGATCGCCCGCGGATGGGCAATAGGATGCAGAGACATATCAAGACCCCATATAAGGCTTACAGATGACTTCTTCGCAGAGATAGGATATGAATCCATAGTCAACCTGAAAAGATACCAGAAAGGACTGGAAAAGACAAAGATAGCAGGGCTCTGCGGACTGGCGTTCACCAACGGAGCCATGCTATACGCAGATTTCGTGCCAGAAGACGTGTTTGAGGCCATAAGGAGCTATGACATAACACACCTGGAGAGTGTGGCCAGACAAGAGATAGCAGAAGCAGCAAGAAGTATGGGAAATGGCTTCCAAAGGGCAGTATAAGCCAACCCGGGCAATCAGCAACATTTATAAATGACCCGGAAATCCCAGAAAGAAGGTGATTATCAATGGAGATCAATGTCCTAGAAGAAGAAAAAGACAGGTTCGTGGTCGAGATAACAGGAGAGAGCCACGGATTCGTGAACGCACTGAAGAACGAGCTCAACAGGAGCAAGGATGTGAAAGCAGCAGGTTATAGGATATCACACCCACTGGTGGGAGTCCCAAAGCTCATAATACACGGCAAAGACGGAAGGAAACAGCTGACAGAAGCTGCAAAAACTCTGAAGAAACAGAGCGACGATTTCCTGAAGGCTTTCCAGAAAGCCGTCAAGTAAATCTTTTTTTCACACAATGAAAAAAGAGGACGGAAAACTACTTCTAGAATTGGCAAGGAAGATACTGGAATTGCATTTCTACAGGAAAAAATTCGATGAGTCAAAGTACGACAAGTTCTCAGAGAAACAGGGAGTGTTCGTAACGCTGCACAAGCACGGAGAGCTGAGGGGATGCATAGGATTCCCGCACCCCGTCTATCCATTGAAAGACGCAGTGCAGAAAGCGGCACTGAGCGCTGCATTCGACGACCCAAGATTCCCGGCACTGCGCGAAGAGGAACTCAAAGAGATAGACATCGAGATATCAGTGTTGACAGTGCCAGAAAAGATAGAAGTGAAGAAGCCAGAAGAATATTTCAACAAGATAAAGATAGGGAAAGACGGACTGATACTGAGGAGCCCGTTGAGTTCCGGACTGCTGCTGCCACAGGTATTCACAGAATGGAAAGTGGATGCGCACGGAGCAGTCGAGATGACATGCGAAAAGGCAGGACTGTNNCGGTCAAGGTAGAGTAAAGACTCCACTCATAACTCTCGTGATTCTTATCAAGGTTGGTGCTCCAAAGACCAAGCCAGGTAGGGAAGGCAAGACCGCTGCCGATACCCTGGATCAACTGACCGATATAGATGATATAGATATGCTTGGTGAAGATGTATATGAAAGGGACGATGGAAAACATCAAGGTGCCCACGAAAAGCCACTTGACCTTGTCATCATGACTGTCCACATACTTGGCGAAAGGGACCTGGATAGCGCTCTTGGTGATCAAGTAGATAGTGCTGGCGATACCAGCAGCAAAGATAGTGCCTCCGATGATATCATCCTTGATGAAGATAGCGAGGATAGGAGTGATGAGACCAGCACCTGTAAGGACAAAGATATCCGAAAGCATCAAGAGCTTGATAGTGCGGTTCATAGTTGGATACAATGCATGAACCTATTTATAAACCATTCTGTCAGAAAAACAGCAAGCGCCTGAAGGGAACATTTTCAGAAGACGCCGCCAAAACTGAACAAAACATACTTCTCACCTTTGTATATCGTGTCGAAGGGGGTATGCATCACCCCATCAGGACGCTTCCACCAGACACCCTTGGCAAGGGCGCGGAAATAATAATTTTTCATGTCAGCAGTGAAGGCAAGAGAGGCAGAATGGCCGTCGCGTTCTTTAGTGGTACCAGCATAGCGCAGGTAAAGACCAAGGTTCTTATAACCAATACGCGTAAAGACACCACCACCTTCTCCCTGGAGATCGGCCTCAGCCCCCAACTGACCGAACCAGGTGCCGTTGTTCCCCAAGAAGCTCAGCCTCGATGCCTGGTCAGTCGTCTCGCCGATGAGGAAAAAACCATTCAGATGGGAATAGGCACGGCGCCTTGCATTCTCAGTCGCAGAATACTTCGCAGAGAAAGGGCTTATCAGGATAGTCGAACGTTCACGGAAATACTCAAGCAGAGGGGTCTTGTAATCACCAGTAGCTTTCAGAGGGATATAGAACTCTGCAGAAGGACGATGGACCATGCCTGAATGGAGATGGACATCAGCGACAAAAAAAGGAAGGGTTAAAGAGACACCGTTGAGGGTGCGGTCGTAAGGGTAATTGGTAGAACCGAAATAAGGATGGATAAGGTCGCCGAAGTTCAGGCCCAGGAGGAAAGCATAGTTGAAACGCATATCAGTCCTATGACCCCAAGACTCCTCACGCTTGTAGTCAGGAGTGTGTACCACGGACGTATCAAGATTGATACGGAAAGCATCGCCCTCATCCTTGTTCATAGTGTAATACTCGTAGTCGGAAAGAGATGCGCCAAGCATCAGGTAATACCAGAAATGCCTGAAAGACTGCTGCCTGAAGGCATAGATGATGTTAGAGGTACCATATTTCATGCCTGAACAACCTACATCCCTGGTGGCAGCGTCAAGGATCAAGAAATCATCGAAAGGATTCTCAGGAGAGACTGCATTGAGGGTGAACCTGTCAGCCATGTGAGCGCGGAAAAACTCCTGATATTCAAGGCCGATACCCTGCCAACCTCCAGGAATCCGGAAGCTGAGCTGATGCGATTCACTGACAGTGAGGTCAGCAAGGTACCGGAAAAAGAAAGATAAATCCATACTTGAACCGAGATATTTCTCAAGCGGATGAAGACCAAAATTCACACCAGGACCCTTGACAACAGTACCGTCGACAGATNNCCATAACGGATAAGTTCAGTGCCCTTGGTGAAGAAATGGGAGGTGAAAAGATCGATGTGGGAGTCAGTGTGCGCTGTGAAATCCCCTTTCGCATGATAGGTCCTGCCATCCCAGGACTGGGAAGCCTCAGGAGAGAAAAGACGGAAGATATTGTAGAGCTCATTGATGGAGAAATAGCCATAGACCTGAGCACCCAAGTCCTGGAAACCAAGAAGGTCTCTGGCCATCCCATCTATAGGAGTCGAAGGAAGGGGACCATAAGAGTAATAACGCAATACCTCAACAGGGTCCTCACCGACGAAATAGAACATGTTACGATACCAGATATTGCCCTTGAAGTCAAAACGGAAAGCACCAGGCAAAGAATAATTTAGGTTCGTCGAGAAACCATAAGATGAGCCTGAAAATATAGGGTCCTTGAGACGGCTTTCAAGCGACAGATCTTTAGACAGAGCAGGAGGGAGATAAGGCTCAGTCTTCTTTGCTGGCGGACTGTCTCTCTCTGCGCCCCTGTCGAGCTTCTGTTCTATCTTCGNNAAGTCAAGAGGCGATGCGCCAGCATCCGGAGCTGCTGCGTAGAGAGCCAAAGCTGACGCTGCACCGATCAAAAACTTTTTCAGGAAGCCCATCTCACTTCAGGTAAGTCGTCAGATAGGCCTTCAGGGTCCCGTAAGGGATCCTTCCTGCGTGAAGCTGGCCCTCGAACTTCGCGATGTACTTTGCAGTCCTGCTGTGGTCAAGCACGTAAAGCAGACCGGTCTCAAAATCCTCACAGTCCATGGTCTGCAATGGGTCGACATCCTTCAATCTCTCGAGAAGATCCTTTGCCCGCTCATGGTCTACATTATGCGGATTGCGTTCCATATCTCAACACCTCGATTTATGTTCTATGGAACACTGTGTATTATCTTCTCTACAGAATTAATCCCAGCTCAGCACGGAGAAAAGATGTAGGGGAGGGAATTTTATAATGATAGGGCAGAGAATTTTATCGAAATGAAATTCAAGACCCGGCAATCTGCCAAAGAAGGAGGAAATAGATCATGCCGTATAATCATGCTCCAAAGTCCTGTAACAATTTTCTAAGATAGCACAGATCTTCAGATTTTGACAATAACAAATCGCAAATCTGAGCTAAACAGCAATCATCATGAGGGAATCAGAGGGAGAGACAGGGAAGGATTTAAATATTAAAAAAGGGAAATAGAGGCAAGGGCAACCCCTATAAAAGAAGGTGCGATAATGATAAGGCAAATGGCAAAGAAAGACCTTCCGAAGGTCAGCACAATATACAAGGATGCAAACAAGTTCACTTCCAGGAATGAGATCCTAAAATGGACCACTGAAGACCTCAAAAGATTCCCAAGATACCATCTGGTCTTTGAGAGTAAGGGTGAAGTACTAGGAGCGATATCAGCCACATTACACAGAAAAGACCTGGCAGTGATCGAAGACATCGCAGTGAAAAGAATGAACCGAAGCCATACGATAGGAAGCAGACTCATAGAAAAGATTCTTGCTATATTAAAAGAAGATAAGATACCGACTGTAAGGTTATGGGTGCATTGGACCGATGCAGCAGCAATACCATTCTATTATCTGCACGGATTTAAACTCAAGATGTTCAGGCATACACATGGCATGGCAGGAGTGCCAGATAATGAAGATATAGTCTTCCTTGAAAGGAAACTGAAATAAAGAATGGCAGATAAAAACAACGAAAGGCAGAGAATTCTATCGAAATGAAATTCAAGACCCAGCAATCTGCCAAAGAAGGCGGAAATATTCATTCTGAGACTTAGAGAAGGTCTTGTTCTTAACCCTTATCGCAAAATAAGGTTCTGCCCAGATAATGAAGACAGTAACATCATCATAGAGGATCGTCGTCACCGGAGATAGAAGTCTCTTGCTAAGATACCTGTACAATCCCTTCTTGACTTTCCTGAACTCAACCCCTCTCTCCACAATTGCCTGTTCCTTCACATTGAATTCATCAAGCTTCAGCACGCCCTGATCATTGAAGAACCCAAGAATATCCTCAAATTCCTTTCTTATACCTATAGCCTTGTAATCCTTTTTTGCAGCTATAAGATCTTTCAGCACAGTCTTCAACCCTTCTTTGCCCTGGAACAGCTCACACGATACAGGCTCACTCTGTGATCGGGCAATCCTATCAAGTTCGGGAAGGATGTCCTGCAATGAAGAAAATTTCTGTTGATAATGCACAAGAAGATCTTTTGGCGAAAGGGCAGAGAAGTGTCTTGTCCTGTTCTTCACTATCGATGAGACGACCCCCTTGTCGATAAGCCTTTCCAAGATATCATAAGTCGTTGTCCTGTCTATCCTCGTCTCTTTGGATATCTGCAGGGCTGTTGAGCTTCCACTTCGCAGCAATGCAAGATATATCCTTATCTCGCGACCCTCAAAGCCTAGGTCTTCCAATATCTCGTCGACTCTGACCATGAGACCGAAGGAGTCTGCGTCATTTATAAATGTTGTGGAATTTCCGCAACAAATACTAAAGTATCTGGCAGGCATACTAAAGACCATGTTCAGAGCCAAACTTGAAGAATTACTGGAAGAACACTTCAAGCTACAGCCAGAAAACAATAACCCCGCAATAACGAAAGGATTCGAAAGATATCATTTTGGAGGGTGGTGCTACAGCGACAAGATATTCGAAAAAGCCAGGTACTACGACGAACAAGGCAGGAAGGTCACAAAAAAAGGAGCAGCTGAACGCTGCACTACAGAGGGCTATCCTCTGAACCAGAAAACCCATCATCATGTATACTCTTTTGTTGAAGCACTTAACTACAGGGTCAAAGGCATACAACAGCTCAGAGTATGCAGGGCATTTGAGACAAAATCCGTGAATGTCAGTCTCACAGAAAGAGAGTACGGCCACACCATACACTCAGATACCGTGGTCGTAAAAGCAGACTTCCAGCAGATCCCCGCCCTGCATCTTGAGGGCAGGTATGTAAACCCGGGATTCTGGAGACAATACAACAGGTGGAACAGAAAACCATTGCCAACAATAATGAAAAGAGCGCATTTTGAAGCACTCATAAACCTTTATGCAGAAGATCAGATGACAGAACTTGCAGATATAGCCCGTTCTTATGCGATGATACACCCACCCGAAAAGCCCCATAGCAACAGGGCGTTCTTCATCGATAGAGGCGTATCAAGAATGTCAATGATACCGCAACATTTTGAAAGCGAGAACTATCCAGAATGGTACCCTGATAGGCAAAGACAGTTCAGGAAGAAGCCAGTACATTATCTGCTCATAGGATTGCTGAACAGGTACCAGTTCAAGCTGCTTGATGAAAGAATGAATCCAGAATATCCTATACTTCACGTACACCTGAGAGGGCCTAGTGCGAAGAAGGATGATGAGCTCATAAGAAAAATCGCGCTTCAAGATGAGCTGAGACGGATAGAAGAGTCAGACAAGTATTCTGAAGATAACAAGAAGAGAAACCAGAAGAGAAAAGAAGAAATCAAAGCATTGCTTGAGCGGTAGATGAGATAATATTATATACCAATCATTCTTTTTTCACCCTATGACACCTGATCCAATCAAGATAGACGGAAGCTTTCTCGAGGGAGGAGGACAGATTGTCAGGACTGCCCTGGGGTTGTCTGCGCTGCTCGGGAAGCCGTTCGAGGTAAGCGATATACGCAAAGGAAGGAAGCAGGGCGGACTCAAGGCACAGCACCTGACAGCGATCAAGGCATTGAAGGAGCTTTGTGGAGCAGAGACCAATGATGTCGAGCTCGGTTCGGAGCATCTTACTTTTTCTCCTGGAGAGATGAAGCCACGAACACTTGGAATCGATATCGGGACTGCGGGATCGATAAGTCTTTTGTTGCAGTCGTTGTGGGTTCCGTTGGTGTTGAGTGGTGGAAAGTACAGGCTGAAGATCAA
>DUGW01000127.1 GCA_013331125.1 Candidatus Woesearchaeota archaeon
TTGATCTCTCCGGCCTGTTGAGGGACGCTCACCATCACCTCGGTGATCGCCTGGTCGTATAGGTTGGTGACTGTAACCTGTTTCACCCATTCGACTGGTTCTCCTGTCTCTGCAGGGAGCTGGACTGCATTGTATTCATCATGGGGTGTCTCTACCACGCCGAGCGTCGGGTCGTTGAGATAGTCCTGTGGTGTGACTGTCGTAAGTGTGACTATGGCGAAAAAGAGTATGACTGCCACTATCACGATCCGTCTGGCCGTCCTCTTCATGTTCCTTTTCACTGTCTGCTCCATAGGTTCATCTCTTAGCGCTTACCAAAGTCTCTTTTATTCTCTCTAACTCCTGGATGAGCTGTTCGTTCGTCTTTTCCTGTACGCCCTTCTTCATCGCTGATGCTATCTCGTTCCTAAGCTTCTTGAGATGGTACGCCTGCGGGTCTTTGGCCTCCTGCCATCTGTTCCTCACTATGCTGCGTACCTGTTCTGACACGTCCAAGAAATGGTTCTGTTCTGCTTTCTTCTGCAGTTCTGAAAATAGTGATTTAGGTATCCTTATAGAGACGAGTGAATTGTTTGTCGGTGGCTGCGTCACTTTGCCGCGCCTCCTGAAGTCTTGGGCCTTGCTTGTCCGGGCAGGTCCTCGCGCTCATCTTTCGTGACATCTTCTCTTATGAAATCTCTTATCGCTTCAGAACGAGAGTTGTAGATCCCACTCTTGACTAGTCCATCTAGCCATCTGATCACTTCATCTGGCAGTCTTACGTTCAGTACGTGTATTTTTGTCATCGATGTTTCCTTGTGTCTTTCCTTCTGTCTTGATACTGTCTCCCTTGCCGTGGAATCCGACAGCTGTCAACACATCTGTGCGTCATCAGCGGAATCATTCGTTTCGTATTCTTTCTGTATGACATATGATGTCTTTATATACTATATAAATGTTACGGATTCAACAAAATATTATTTTTGTATTCTTTATGTATGATATTTGATTTATATATGAAGTATTTAAGCCTTTCGGAAACCCAAAACATAGATCAAAAGCACTGCAAGAAGTGATATTTATAAGTTTTTTGTATGATATTTGTATGTTATATATAAGCAAAAACGAAAATCAGGCATAAGAAAGAGATCAGTGACACCTACATACAAAGAAACAGGGTAAACAAGAAAAAGATAGAAGAATCAAGAAAGAATCAAGAAAAAAACAAAAAAGAGATCATCATTTCAGCCTATGCCCGCACTTCTTGCACTGCTTCCTTCCCCGCGGGTTCTTGTGTCCGCAGTTCTTGCATTTCTTCCTTCCGAAGATCAGCAGTAACAGCAGCACCAGTATTATGGCTATAGGCAGGTATGTCCAGATGTCGAATGACTTTATCACTATCTCGAAGTCTCCCTCGAGCAGTTTGATCAGTCCGTCTTCTCTCTCGCCGTAATGTGCCCTTACGTGTACTGTCGGGTTGTCTTCAAGGTCCTGGTCGCTGAGTTCAGCCTCGATGACGAGGAAGTCTTCCACCCCTTTCTTCAGGAACAGCACGTCTTCTGAACTTATGGTCTCCTTAGAGCCCATGATCATCAGGTCGACTAGCTCTGCATCCACATAGGCATCCACTTCTCCTATGTTCTCGAGATACACGAGGAACTTGTCTGCCTCCTTGTCATATACCAGCTTTGTTATCGTGACTTGGGCCTCGTCTCCGACCTCTACTGTGCTGACTGTGAATGTCTGGTCTATCACGAACTCGAGTGCGTTCTTTGCCTCTCCGTAGATCACATAGGCCTTGAGTGTCATCTCTCCGCCGTCTGGCTCGAGACCTTCGACCTTGTAGGTCATTGTCAGGATGTCATTCTTGCCTATGAACACAGGGTTCTCATCGCCGAAAACGAACTCCTGGTCTCCTACCTTAAGCGTGTATGTTCCCTTGAAATAGGTGGCTATGTCTGCGTTGTTCCTGAATGTTATCTCTATCATCCCTGTGAGCTTGTTGTATTTGACGCTTATTATCTCCAGGCCTAGTGCGACTGCAGGTACGGGGAACCTGTCCAG
Source organism: Candidatus Woesearchaeota archaeon (assembly GCA_013331125.1). The sequence goes on from DUGW01000127.1 coordinate 2,044, forward strand.
GCCTTCCACCAGTGATATCGCTCCTGCTGCAGCCCTTGCTCCCTGCGCGAATTTCACGAATGTGCTTATCCCTACCTGTCTCCTGACGACAGTTGCTGTTCCTACCAGCTCATTGCCTATGAGCACTCCGACCTCGATGTCTGTGCTCTGGATGTATTCCTTTATCTTATCAGGGACGTTCTCGCGTCCTATGAACAGCACAGGCTCTGCGCCTGACATGATCTCTGACTCTATGAACTCTCCATTGGTCATGACCACCTGTTTCTGCGGGTAGACCTCTCTGTATTTCTTGACTATCTCTACATTGTTTGCGAACCTGTCTCCGTCCTGGTTTATTATCTCAGGATCGTACTGATCGAGGGCGTCTCTCACTTCCCTTTCTACGACCCCGTATATTATGAGCTCATCCACCCCTTTCTCATCCAGCAGGTCTACGACCTCGTCGATGTTCCTTGAGTTTGCGAACAGGACATAGCTTTTGGTTAGTGCTGCATAAGGTGCGACAGCGATCGCGTTGTATCCGTATGCGTCGTCGAGGACCACCCATTTCTTGACATCCAGCTCTTCTGCCAGTTCAAGGTTCATGGAATCGTGCTTCTCTTCTGAGACTGATGCGAACCCCGCGCCTTCTATGACTGATTTGTATCCTACCACATATGGCTGTCTCTGGCTGCTGTGCACCTCTAGGGGTTCTGTCTTGTCCAGGCTGTTGAGTATGAGTGGTCCATGCTTGTCGCTTACCAAGAACTTCGCTTTGGTGCTCTGGAATCCTCCGTAGAGCATCGCGCTGTAGACATCCCTCCAGTCTTTTGAGTTGACGAGTATGATGTCTGCGCTTGCGAATGGTACGATAAGAAATAATGCGAATATTGCTGTGATTAACAGCTTTTTGTATGTCTTTTTCATGCACACCACCTTTCTTTTGGCCTTTGTATCCGGTTCTGAGTTTTGTTTATAAATATTTTGATACTATATATTAAAGGATTTTGAGGGACCGTATTAAGAGATGCTGCTTAGGCTTGTTCAGTCGCACTCTTGTCCGCTGACATATACTGTCCTGTTCACCTGCTCTCTTATTATCTGCGGCTCGATCACGTACGAGAGGTCGCATTCTGCCACATCCTGGAACATGAATGTCTCTGTCTCTCCTGCTTTGATGTTCTTCACGTTCTCTCCCTGCTGATCTCCATCTTCGCAGTATAATGTCACTCTCGCTGTCCCGTCTCTCTCATCTGCATTCCTGACCTTCAGCGCGGCAGTGTCCTCTGACCTGCTGACCTCAAAACCCTCATCTGACACCTTGAGTTTCTTTATCACTGTGTCTGTCAGCATCTTTGGCCCTCTTGTCTCTACGCATGTCGTCTTCTCTCCTGTCACTACCATGCCTGTCCAGGGCAGTCTTATGTCGAAGTTTGTCCATATGAAGTATCCTACGACGAGCAGCAGCAGGAATCCTATCACTGCTTTCTTCTGGTTGTTTCTCCTTATCCTTCTGAGCTCATGGACAGTTATCTGGCCTTCTTGTACTCTTGTCTGGTATTGGATGTTTTCCTGTGCCGATTTTTCCTGTTGCAATGGATCACCTCGTGTTTATTGCTCGCCTGTCTTGGTCTATGTCAGCTCGACATAGAAATAATATGTCTCAGGTGCTTGGTTACCCTCAAGTCCTGAGTCTGGCAGTATTATCTGGAAATCATATTCTGTCCCGTCGAAACCTAAGACTGAATCCTCAAGCAGCGCTGCGTATACGATTGAGCTTCCGTCATACAGCAGGACCTCTGCGAAGTCTGAGCTCTCTTCGCTGTTGACGTATAGGTTGGTTGAGTTGCACGTGTCAGACTCTACCTCTGTAAGTCCTGCATAGAATCCTGCGTGTGATTTCTTGTTGAATGTGTTTCTTACGCTGTCCGGGCTAGATCCTGACATGTTGAGTGCTGTCTCTTCTGCTGATATCTGTGCTGCTCCCGCGCACACTACATTGTTCCAGTCGACGACTGTCGGTTTCCTTGTCGCGTAGAGCTCTCCTTCTGTCGCAGTCACGTTCCAGTCGAAGACTGAGTGCCCGCTGGCGTCCTGCAATGCGAACTCTCCGCTTACGTTTCCTACGTATGCCTTCCA
>DUGW01000196.1 GCA_013331125.1 Candidatus Woesearchaeota archaeon
CCTTTCTTCTTTGCGTATTTCACGCATTCCAGTATCTTGTCGTAGTAGAATGGTTCTCCCCATCCTGTGAGTGTCAGCTGGTGGACCCCCTTGAGTCCGTCGACGACTTTCTTGTACACCTTCATGTCCATATGTTTGTATGGTACTTTCAGGAATTCTCTGGGGCACATCTTGCAGTTCAGGTTGCAGTCGTTTGTTATCTCTATCTGTGCGAACCTTGGTCGTCGTGGGACTATGTAGAGCAGTCTTCCCAGGAACTCCAGCATTATGTTCTGTTTCTTTCTCTGTTCGAGTCCGCTTGTCAGGTAGCTCATATTCAGGCTTCCTCTCTCCGCATGTTTGTGTTTTCTTCCTTCTCCCCCTTCTTGGCGAGGAAGTGTATGATTGAGTATCCCCACACTATGTTTCTCCATATGTGCACGAATGGCAGCAGCAGCATGCTTGCTGATCTTTTTTTCCACAGCAGGTATAGGGCCTCTTCGTACCTTTCTATCAGCAGGATTCCGAAGAGTGTTGCTGGTACGTACCAGAGGTCATGGTATGTTGTCACGACGAGGGCTGAGAGTATTGCCAGTCCTGTCAGTGGAACCTGCATGAACATCCTTATCCCTGCTACCTTGTCTCCTCCTGCTTTTGATGGGTTCTTTCCTAGGAATTTGAGCCTCCAGAATGAGACATTGAACTGCTGTCTTGTGTAGTCCCAGAAAGTCTCCCGCCAATAGTGCTTGCATCCTGCGTCCTTGATGAGCATGATTTTGTATCCTTTCTTCACCATCCTGTAGCTGAACTCTATGTCTTGTGCGTAGAAGTATCTCTCGTCGAAGAGTCCCACCTTCTTGAACATGTCTTTCCTGTATGCTGTGTTGTTGGGGCTTACATGGTCGACGTATGCCTTCCGTGCCTTTCGGCCTCCTATGTGGTCATATCGGTATTCTAGGTCGTAGCCCATGATCCTTGCCCAGAACTTGTCAGGGTTTNNAGGGTTTGCTGTACCTATGTATCCTGCGACAGCTCCCAGTTTCTTGTCTTTCTTTATCTCTTTGATTGCTGTCTCTATGAACCTCTTGTCGATCACTGCGTCGGCGTCTACAGAGACTATGAATTCTCCTTTTGCATTCTTGATTGCGGTGTTGGATGCCCCTGCTGGTCCTTTGTTCAGTTGTTTTATCAGTTTGAACTGGACGCCCAGCTTCTTCAGGTCCTTTTCATTTCCCTTTAGGAATCGCATCGCTTCTTTGTATGTGCTGTCCCTGCTTCCGTCATCTACGATGACTATCTGGCCTGGCAGCATCGTCTGGTTCATTATGGCTTTTAGGACCTTGGCTATGAATTGCTCTGCATTGTATGCTGCTATCACTACACTGATGTTTTTCACACCAAGATTTTTTTTGGTTTTCATTTGCCCTTTATGAGCTGTATCCCGCCTTTGAGTGTGTCGACGAGGTCTTTGAATGTCTTTATCCTCTTCATCTGCCTGAGGATCCTCTTTGGGCGTAGGTAGAATTTCCTGTTTGCTATCTTTGCGAGTCTCTCTAGGTCTTTGTCGCTAAGATGCTCGTAGCTTATCAGCGCGCTCTTTGACGGGTCTAGCTCCTTGAGCATCCTTTCGTATTTGTCCTTGACTATCCATCCCTTCTCAAGTGCCACCTTCTCGAATTCTGTCCCTGGGAACGGCGTCGTTATCGAGAACATCGCGTAGTCCACTGGCAGCTCGCATGCCCTCTTTATCGTCTTCATTATCTCTTCTTTGGAGTCTAGGTGGCATGTCCCGAACATTATGTTTATCTTCGGCTCTATCCCTGCTTCCCTTATCAGTTCTATGCTCTTCTTGACGATATTAGGGTCGAGGTCTTTCTTTATGTACTTGAGTATCTTCTCGTTGAATGATTCCACTCCGAGGTCTATGTATTGGCATCCTGCTTTCTTGAGTGCTTTCAGCATCTCTAGGTCGAGTGTATGGTCTGCCCTCGCCAGTATCCCGAACTCTATCCCCAGGTCTTTTACCCCTTCGCAGATGTCCAGTATCCTCTGTGTTCCTCCGACGAGGAACATGTCGTCGATTATGCTGATTGACTTGTATCCTTCTTCCTTTATCTGCTTGAATTCGTCGATTATGTTCTGTGCGCTCCTGACTGTGATCGGCGGTTTGTGCTCGTGTCCTTCCTTCCATTCGAGCTCTCTTGCCCAGCTCAGTGAGTTTGGCACGCAGAAATAGCATCTGTATGGGCATCCTCTGCTTGTCAGCATCACTGTCATCGGTCTTTTTGTGAGTTTTGGGTTGAAGAATTTGTCTGAGTATTCTGCTATGAGATGTCTCGCCGGGAATGGGATGTTGTTTATGTCTTTTATTATCCCGAAGCTCTCGTTCTTGATTGTCTTCTCTCCCCGTCGGAATGTCAGTCCCCTTACCTTCTCGAATTCTGGCTTCTCTTTTCCCAGCTCTTCGAAGAATTCCTGTATGCTCTCTTCTGGCTCTCCTCTTATGATGAATGCTTTATCGTCGAATAAGAATGGTTCCGGGAAATATGTGGGTTGTGGGCCGAAGAATACTATTGGCACATTGTCTTGTATCTTCCTTATGCCTTTGCATGTCTTGAGGTCTGGTTTCTGTGATAACAGTACTGTGTGGAAGATGAACGCATCGAACCTGTTGTTTTTCAGGAACTCATCGACCTCTTCCCACCCTTCTTCGTCAAGCACGAAGTCCTTATACGTGACATCATGTCCCTTCGCCTCGATAGCTGCTGCTACATATAGCAGTGGCAGGTCCGGTTGTGGATATATGTTGTAGCTGCATCCGTATATCCTTTCCGGTATCTTGAAACCTCCCTTTGCTGGAGGTATCATTAGGCAGATTTTCATGTGCATCAAGGCGAGATTATTGTGTTATAAATGTTTTGTTTTTAAAGAAGCTTTGTCTGGTTGTCGAGGACTATATAAGGCGTTATCTTCCTTTAGAAATATATATAAATGTTGGAGAAGGCCTTTTGCTGCAGGGTGGTAATGTTCATGCCTAAGAAGCCTTTAAAAAGCAAGAGCCAGAGCGGTAAAAGTTTCAAGCTCAGCATCCTCATGCCTGCCTACAATGAGGAGGATTCTATCGCTAAGATAATCGCCAAGATAGACAAGGTTGATCTCGGGAAGTACAACGTCACTAAAGAGCTTATAATCGTTGATGATGGTTCAAAAGACCGCACTGTCGAGATTGTTAGGGGTCTTAAGAAGAAGTATCCTTATATCCGTTTCATCCGTCATAAGAAGAACCGTGGCAAGGGCGGTGCCATCAAGACCGCAATCCGCTACGCAAGCGGAGATATCCTTATCGTCCAGGATGCTGATCTTGAGTACGACCCTGAGGATTATCCCGCATGCATCCTTCCTATCATGAAAGGCAAGGCTAAGGTCGTCTATGGTTCAAGATTCTTGGTCAAGAAGCAGAACATCAGGTATCGCCTGAACTGGCTTGCCACCAAGCTTCTGAATTACATGGTGCTTTTCCTATATTTCCAGCACATCACCGACGAGCCTACCTGTTATAAGACATTTGATGCCAAGCTCATCAAGAGTATCCGCATCAATGGCAACCGGTTTGAGTGGGAGCCGGAAGTCACTGCTAAGCTCTGTAAGATGGGTCACAGGATACATGAGGTCCCGATAAAATATTATCCCCGTTCTGTTGAGGAGGGCAAGAAGATAAATTGGAAGGATGGTGTCGAGGCGGTATGGACTTTGATTAAGTACCGCTTTGTGGGTTGAGAGGTTGAGATGGTGAAGTCACATCCTTCAGGTCGGAAAAAGGCTCTTTTGATCAATCCTCCGACTGGTAAGTACATGCGTGATGACCGTTGCCAGGCCCCTGTTGAGTCCATGACTGCCCAGCCTGCCCGCGCTCCTATGGATCTCTCTTACATGGCCGCCACTCTTGAACAGGCCGGTCTTCTCTGTAAGATCAAGG
>DUGW01000129.1 GCA_013331125.1 Candidatus Woesearchaeota archaeon
CGTGGCAATGACCGGTGATGGTGTGAATGATGCTCCTGCCTTGACCCAGGCGGATCTCGGTATCGCTCTCGGTGCGGGTACTGACGTCGCTATCGAGTCTGGTGATATGATCCTCGTCAGGAATGATCTGCGTGATGTGATCAAGGCTTTTGACATCTCCTCGTATACGATCAGGAAGATCAAGCAGAATCTTTTCTGGGCGTTCTTCTACAATGTCCTTGGCATACCTATAGCTGCTGGCGTGCTCTATCCTCTGACTGGCTGGCTTCTGAGTCCTGTCATCGCTGGTGCTGCCATGGCTTTCAGTTCTGTGTTTGTCACTTCAAATTCTTTGCTAATGAAGCGGGGTCTTAAGGGTGTCTGAGAAGAGAAAGAAGAAGCTGTCCAAGCAGGAGAAGGAAGAGAAGCTCAAGGAGCTCAAGAGGCAGCTCGCCCGCAGGAGGAACATCGCAATCTCTGTCATAATCCTCGTCGCCCTTGTTGTCTTTGCCTATTTCATCTTTTTCCAGGGCAAGGACCCTCATGACATCCCTCCTCAGCTGACTGTGCTTCCTGGTTTCCAGGTCAACATCTTCGCTGATCGTCTCTCCTGGTTCGGCATCAACATCTTCGGTCTTGAACCCGGTCCTAGGATGATGTATGTCTATGATGCCTGGCTTCTCGTCGCTGTGCCTAAGGCAGGGAAGGTCTACGCCCTCAAGGACATTGACAATGATGGTGTCTCTGACCAGCGTATCGTGCTCATCAGCGGTCTCGACAACCCTCATAGTGTCGCTTCCTACAAGGACTGGATATATATCGCCGAGGAGGACCAGGTCATCCGTGTGAAGTGGGATGGTTCTCCTGCTCCTGCTGACGTCAAGACCAAGGAGGTCATAATCCAGGATCTTCCTTCAGGCGGCGCCCACACCACGCGGACCATAACCATACATGACGATCAGCTCTATGTCTCTATAGGCAGTTCCTGCAATGACTGTGTCGAGGATGATGTGCGTCGCGCCTCTGTCATCCAGTGCGAGCTTGACCGTGATGTGTGCGACCCTTTCGCCACTGGCTTGAGGAATGCTGTCGGTCTTGTCTGGGAGGATGATATGCTCTTCGCGACTGATAATGGCCGTGACTGGCTTGGTGATGATTTCCCTCCTGATGAGATAAATATACTCAAGAAGAACACCAATTATGGCTGGCCTTATTGTCATGGCCGTAACGAGCCTGACCCTGACCTTGGCACCAAGGAGTATTGTGATGGTATGGCCCTTCCTGCTTTTGATATCCAGGCGCATTCTGCTCCTCTGGGTCTTACGTTCTATTACGGGAACCAATTCCCCTCTGAGTATCGTGGCGATCTTTTCGTCGCTTATCATGGTTCCTGGAACCGCAAGATCCCTACCGGTTACAAGGTGGTGCGCGTCTTTGTCGACACCCTGAACAACCGTACCCGTCTTGTCGGTGTCGAGGACTTCGTCTCTGGCTGGCTGACCAAGAACGGTGACGTCATCGGCAGGCCTGTCGATGTGATTAACTGGATTGATGGTTCTCTCCTGATATCTGATGATAAGGCTGGTGTCATCTACAGGGTTTCTTATTCCGGTGAGACTGTCTGAATGCGTTTACAGAAAGCATTATAAACCATCGATTTCTCCTGTGTGTAGAAAAAGAGTTCTTTGGTGATTTTATGGTTGGTGATATAATGCAGCAAGGCAGGGCTACGAAATATATCGATCAGCATTTTTTTGACCAGGAGACTCCTGCGTCCATGTACCTGCTGGGCGCTTTTTTTGCCTCTGGTACCATCCGCAGGAGACAGATGCTTTTCCGTTCATCAAGCAGGGATCTTGTCGCTATGGTCAAGAAAGAGATGCGCAGTGAGCATGGTATAAGTTATGACACTAGGGGTAAGAACTCTTTCCACCTGGTCGTGAATACCGGACTTCCTCATCTTGTGGACTCACTTTCTGCTTATGGGCTGTGCCGTGATGGTGATTCTGTCCTCAAGCGTGATCGCGCGTTCCCTTCTTTCGATCCTTCTTACGCTGCTGATTTTATCCGCGGGTTCGTCGATGCCCAGGCCACCTGTTATGTCCAATTCAAGCATCCCACCCTTTGGGTGAAGTTCAACAGGGATTTTCTGGGCAGTCTCAACAGCATGTTGCGTATGTATGCAGGCACAAGGAGGTCTGGGCCTAAGAAGAATCAGATCACTTATAATGTCGAGGACACGAAGAAGGTCCGTGAGTTTGTCTATCGTGAGGATGACAATGGTGATTGGTCATATGTCAGGGATAGTGGTCTCTATCTTCCTGAGATGCGTGAGAATTTCATGACTGGCAGGGATGGGGTCCTCTGACAATATCTTCAGTGATACACTTTCGGTGCTTCTATCAGGTATGGTGAGTTTCGTCTGTTTGCAGGTCTTGTCGAGAGTTTTGTCACTCCGTATTTTCTCTGCAGCACTCTTGACGGTATCGTCTCCGGTGCGCCTTTGAGCAGTCCTGCCAGTTTTGCTGTCTTCTGTATGTTGTATCCTGTGCTTATCTGTCTCCTGTGCGGTATGCCTGCCTTGTCGAACAGTTCTCTCAGGCTCATCTCCTGTCTTCCTTCGAACAGTCCTTCAGCGACTGCCTCATTTGTCTGCTCATCTGGCATCTTCACTGCTATGTTGTAGAGTATGATCTGTGCCTGTCCTCTGTGCACTGTGTCTATCCCGTTCTCTCTGAGTCTGTAGAATATCCTTGCTGCCTTCTCTTCTTCTCCCATGCGTGCTGTGATGCCGCCTGTTACTCCGTAGACGTGCATGGTGTTCTGTATCGCGGCTGTCGTGACTGTGCTTCCCTTGAGTTCCATCACCATCTGTATGACTTCTTCCGGTGTGCTGGGCACTCTCTCTAGCACCACTGGCTTCAGGTGCTCGGGCCAGTCTGAGTAATCCTCGAATGTCTTCTCGATTCCCATACAGTCAAGAAAAAAATCACTGCTTATAAGGTTTATTGTTATGCCTCGGCGCACATCTGCCTTAAGAATCAGGTCGGTATACTGGCTTAAACTAGTGTCAGAAGCTCTTAATCCACGAACAGTTTATGCTTCTCTTTGCCTTCCAGCTCGAGCATTATCCTTCTCACCAGCACCTTCTCCGGGTCTGGTATGAGTTTCACTCTTGCCTTCAGGTCTTCGAAGCTCTCGAAATCTTTGTCTTTTCTTGCCTCGATTATCGCGTTCATGTGTTTCTTTCCGAGGCCAGGCAACAGTTCCAGCTGGTGCATCCTTATCGTGATGGGCTGTGCCCTGTTGAAGAAGTCAAGGAAGAATGCCTCGTTCTCTTTCACCATGTCCTTGAGCACCAGGTTCAGTGTGCTGATCCCTGTATTGGTGATCTTGTCATACTGCAGTTTCCCGAGTATGTGGTGTATCTGTTCCCTTTTCCCTTCGCCGATGTATACTTCTTCGTTTGGCTGCAGGAATACCCCTTTCTTCGGGCATAGTTCGAGAAGTGTGAATCTTTTTTTGCCTATGGCTTGCACTATCGGAGTCTTTATGTGGCTCGGTCTTGGGTCGAATGGGTAGCCATTCGGAAGGAAGTCGAGCACGATTGCTTGTTCTTCTTTCTCTCTTCGTTGCTCCATTGTGCAGTTGTTCGGGTTTTATTCGTGTGGTATGGCATCTGCAATCCTTTTCAAGTTGTCTTTGCTCACTGTTATTGTATAACCTTGCAGTACGCTTTTGACCTCATCCGCGGATGTAGGCATTATGTCTATGATCTTGACTATGTGCTCTGGTTTCATCCTTGGGATGTCGAGCGCCTCTATTGTCTTGAAGAGGTCTTTCGCTTCTTTCTCCTTGAGCACTGTGAACTGGTCCAGGTATTCCTGTGTCTTCTCTGCCCTGAAGTTGAGCTCTTCATCTCTCTTCTTGATGTTCTTGAGCTCTTCTTTCAGCTCTGCCATCATCAATGGCTGTTCTGCTATCATCTCTGGTTTGCTCATCTTATTTCACTCTCAGATGGATTGGGTGTACGACCAGCACCTTCTCTTTGGTATGGTCTTTTATCGCTACAAGATAGCAGTCTCCCTGCTTGCCCTTGACAGTCCCGACCTTTCCGTGGAACTTTGGAAGGAACATGCCATTCTGTATCGCAGGCTCTGCCTTGAGCACTACCTTGTCGCCTTCGTTGAGTTTCTGGAAATATGATCTTAGGCTGATCTTTCCCTTCTTCCTGATGGTTTTCTTCATCAGGCTTCTTGTTCCTTTGCGGA
>DUGW01000092.1 GCA_013331125.1 Candidatus Woesearchaeota archaeon
CTGGTCAATTATCTGTCAGCTGATTCCAGCTCTTGGCACCTTCATCAAGCACCTGCTCCATATCACCCCTGATCCGGCAAACCCTGAACCCGCTGAGAAGCCCAAATTTTGACATATCACGCTCTATAAACATGTTTTCGCCCTCAAACCCCTGGTCTCTTTTCCTGTTCTTTCAGTCTCAAACAAGGGGTTCCTGCCATCTTTTAATCCCTGCTAAAACCCTTTATTGTGCCATTTTAGGGCCTTTAAACCCACTTTAAACCCTGTTCTGCAGCCCTGTTGCCTCTCACTAAACCCCTTAAAGACCCTTTAAAGACTCTGAAAACCTGATAATCCTACGAATAAGCCTTCTGAACCCCCTTATTTTAATGATTTTTACCTGCTAAAACCCCATAAACCCATTTTACCCTATACCTGAGCACCTATTTTACACCTTTCGAACTCTCACTTTACCCTAAATTTTACAAAAAATCGCGATTTTTCTCTTATTTCCGCNNTTCCGCACAGAAAACATGCCTCCAGAACCTCCCACGCCCTCATTTTTCTCAGAATCCCATTATTTTGGCTCTCAGAGGCTTTCTTTCTTACCCTGGCAAGGACACAGATTTCCTCTAAAAAGCTCTCAGGATGGCTTATTTTGGCTTCTATTCGCTTTTTATTGCAGGGTCTGGACCCTCTTTTTCCTCATTTTTCCCATATTTTTCGACTTTTCTTTCATTCTTTGTCGGTATGATGCTGAGCTATTGTCGAGATGAATTTGTATTATTTCTGACTATTTTCTGACCCATTAGGCAATCCTCGTTTTATTCCAGCTCTTATTTGGGTTGTTGATCTCCTTCTGCTTTGCTTGCTTCTGCTATCTTTTCCTGGAAATTTTCTGGAAAACCCGATCATTCTCTGTCGGCATGATGCCGACAAAATGGTGTTGTGTTCTGATCCCTTCTTTGTCTTTGCTCTTTGTTTTCTGCTTTCCTTGTCTGCATCATCTTAGCAGAAACTCTTGGTTTTTCAAGAGTTGTGCTTATATTAATCACATAGTTTTTGACCATATTTAACTTGTCGGTATAATCTCGACACGTATTAGCTCGTCCACGTCCTTCTTGTTTTTTCACGCCCGATCCTTCCTGACTTGTGCTTTTTATGCTCACTACCGACTTTCTTGCCGGACTTGGGTTCATTCAAGGTTCGGATTCGTACCGAACCTCTGAAAATCCAGAATTCTGACCTTTCAGGCCGTATAAGGCCATTTTACATGATTCTTCTGATCCGGACCTGGTTCATCCTGTACCTGGACTGTACCTGTACTTATGGTTGTATCTTATCATTTTCTCGTCGAGAAACAGCATTCCTGCCTTGTTGTTGCTATATGATCAGGTTCAATCTGTACTGGATTCCGGACTTGTTCAGGTTCGGGTGCGAACTGAACCTCTAAAATGGCTTAAAAATGCTGAATTAAGCCGAATTAAGCGTTTTGAAGGTTCACTTTACTGTTCGGGTTCGGTCCGTACTGAATCTGTACTAAACGAAAGATTTTTATAAATAAAGTGTTTTGGTTTTTGATGACAGGGGGTATTGATCATGAAGATGGGACTGTTCAATCGCGGCGGAAAAAAGGCTCTGGAAAAGCGTTTCACCACCTTTGCAGAGCAACTCGCACACATATTCGATCGCATAAAAACTGACATGAATCAGGCTAATTCTAGGGTTGATTCAGTTGAAGGAGACATAAAAAAACTCCATGCCTGGATTAATTACCTAAATAGGCAGAATTCTGATTTATCAGCTCAAAATACTGATTTAAAACAGAAATACTCTCAAATAAGCCGTAAAAGCGATAGTTTGTATGATAATCACAACCATTTGGCCTCCCAGACTGAGAAAGTCTCAAGGGTGATTGAGGACCATCAGGAGATCCTGAAGACTCATAAGACCCAGGTCTCAGAAGTCCTGGATTCCCATAAAGAGGACCTTAAAAAGGCCTTACAGAGGCAGGAGAACCTCACAAAAGACGAAGTTGCCCGCCTTAAGAGCTGGGTTTCCTATTACATGACCCTTGTGGATAAGCATAAAGACAAGGAAACAGCTTTAGAGGCCGAATTAGCCTCTCTGAGAGCTTCTTTTACAGAGACTGCCCAGACATCAGAAACTGTCATAAACTCGCTCAGAAGCGATAATTTGGCCTTAAAACAGCATCTGGTGTCAGTGTCTGACCAGCTTGAAAACCTCAGTTCAGGCCTTCAATCCACTAAAAGTGAGCTCTCTGAGACCAAAGATACCCTTGAAAATACCCAAAAAATAATAGAAAATCTACGAAATATTAGCGAAAGTGAGACTTCAAAGCCTCAACAGATGCAACCGGCAGTGCAGGATCAGCAGTTCTTTCAGCCTCAACAGGCCCTGCCCCAGGTCCAGATGCCGGTATTCCCACCTCAGGCAGCCTCTACAGCCTTTGAGAGGCATATCATGAGCCGGGTCATGCCTAACAGGAAGGGCTATATCCTGCGTTATATCATGGAATTGGCCTCTGAGCAGCGTTATTCCACAAAAGAGGTTGAGGAGATTGTGGTCAAGGAGAAGAACCGCTGCGGCAGGACAAGCTTCTACGCCTACCTTAAGGAGCTTAAGATGCGTGGCAAGCTGAGCTATGCGAATATTGATGAGAGAAGCATTGTGGTGAACGTTGAGAAAAATACCCAGCAACAACTGGATAATTATCAAAAGTGAGGATTAGGATATCCTTTGGATACAAACACGCGCCTGTCGATTCTTGCGCTACAGCCCTCAGGGCTTCTTGACAGGTTTTTTTGACAAATTATTTAAGGGATTGCTTAAAGTGAGGTTTCGAGTGATTTTTCATGGTTGATTTCAAGACTATTGAGCAGAAATGGCAGAAGAGGTGGGAGGACTCCGGCATCTTCAAGGTGCAGATGGATCCTGAGAAGCCTAAGTATTATGTTCTTGAGATGTTCCCTTATCCTTCTGGCTCTGGTCTTCATATGGGTCATGCCTTCAATTATACTATCGGCGACATCTTTGAGCGTTTCAAGAGGATGAAAGGCTTCAATGTCCTTTATCCTATGGGTTATGATTCTCTTGGCCTTCCTGCTGAGAATGCGGCGATAAAGGCCGGTGTCCATCCTAAAGAGTACACTGAGAAGTCCATCACTAATTTCATCAAGCAGCAGAAGGCTCTTGGCCTCAGCTATGATTGGTCGCGCGTCGTCAAGACCCATGACCCTTCTTTCTATAGGTGGGACCAGTGGATCTTCCTGAAGATGCTTGAGAAGGGTATTGCTTTCCGCAAGAAGGCGCCTGTGAATTGGTGTCCTGAATGCAACTCTGTGCTCGCCAATGAGCAGGTCCATGACGGCAAGTGCTGGCGTCATACCTCTACTGATGTCGAGATAAAGCATCTCGAGCAGTGGTTCTTCCGCATAACTGATTATGCTGAGGAACTCTATGACAATATCGATTCTCTCGGGAACTGGGCTGATGATGTCAAGGCCATGCAGCGTCATTGGATAGGCAAGAGTCATGGCACTGAGATCCTGTTCAGGATCGACGGCGAGGACTGGCCTGTCTTCACGACCCGTCCTGACACTATCCACGGTGTCACTTTCATGGTAATCTCTGCTCAGCATCCTAGGCTTATGGAGTTGGTGACTGATGATCATAGGCAGGAGGTTGAGGATTTCCTTAAGAAAATCAAGTCCACCAGTGAGAAGGACATGGATGATCTCGAGAAGGAGGGCGCTTTCACCGGCGCCTATGCTGAGAACCCTATGACTGGCGGCAAGATACCTGTCTATACAGGCAACTTCGTGCTTGCTGAGTATGGTGCTGGTATGGTGATGGCTGTTCCTGCCCACGACCAGCGCGATTTTGAGTTCGCTAAGAAGTATGGTATCCCTATCAAGGTCGTTATCCAGCCTGATGATTTTGAGCTGAATCCTGATAAGATGTCTCGTGCCTTCACGACCTCTGGCACTCTCACTAACTCTGGTGATTTCAATGGTATGCAGAACCTTGATGCCATCGAGGAGATATCTAAGCGTATCGAGTCTCTGGGCAAGGGCCGTCGCACAGTGAATTATAAGCTCCGTGATTGGCTTGTCTCCCGTCAGAGGTATTGGGGCACTCCGATCCCTGTTGTCTACTGTGATTCTTGTGGCATTGTGCCTATTCCCGAAGACCAGCTTCCTGTCACCCTTCCTGAGGATGTCAAGTTCGGCAAGGGCAACCCTCTGAAGACTAATGATTCTTTTGTGAATACTAAGTGTCCTAAGTGTGGTGCTGGCGCTAGGCGCGAGACAGATACTATGGATACCTTTGTGAACTCTTCCTGGTATTTCCTGCGTTACTGCGATCCTCAGAACAATGATGCTATCTTTGATAAGGATAAGGCTGCCTATTGGATGCCTGTCGATAGGTATATCGGTGGCAAGGAGCATGCCTGTATGCATCTTATCTACTTCCGCTTCTATGTCAAGTTCCTCAGGGACTTGGGTCTGGTCAGTTTTGACGAACCGACCCTTAACCTTTTCAATCAGGGCATGCTTCATGGTGATGATGGTCATGTCATGTCGAAGTCGCGTGGTAATGTTGTCCTGCCGGAGACTGTCAGTGAGCAGTATGGTATTGACACTGCCCGTTTCTTCCTTGTTTCCTTGGCTTCTGCTGACAAGGACCGTGAATGGTCCAACACCGGCATTGAGGGCAGCTCACGTTTCATCAGGAAAGTCCTTGCTTATTTCGACTCTGTGAAGGTCGGGGCCTCGAGCCCTAAGGTTGAGAGCCGTCTCAATAAGGCCATTCTGGAGATCACTGATGATATTGATAACATCAGGTACAATCTTGCTACAATCAAGCTTCGTGAACTCTTTGATTCTTTAGAGCCTGAGGTCAGCAAGGAGAGTCTTGAGAAGTTCCTTGCTCTCCTTCACCCGTTCTGTCCTCACATCACTGAGGAGCTATGGGAGAAGCTTGGCAATGCACCTTTCATCAGCATGGCTCCTTGGCCTGTCGCTGATGAGGGTAAGATCGATCGTGAGGTAGATGCTGTTGATGACATGCTTGCTCAGACTGTATCTGACATCCGTCATATCCTCGAGCTTGCTAAGAAGGATAATGCTTCGAAAGTCAGATTGTTTGTGGCTCCGGCTTGGAAGTATGATTTCTTGGTCAGGCTTAAGGAGCTTCTTGATAAGACTGTCAATCCTGGTGAGATACTCAAGGAGATCATGCAGACTGATCTTAAGGTCTATGGTCAGGAGATAACCAAGCTTGTCCCTAAGTTTGTCAAGGACCGTTCCAAGATACCTGAGGTCCTTATGGATGATCAGAAGGAGTTCTCTGCCCTTGAGCAGAACAAGGCACTCATCGAGAAGGAGTTCAACTGCTCTGTGGAATTGGTCAAGGCTGAAGGTTGTGACGAGCCCAAGGCGAAACAGGCCATGCCTGGCAAGCCGGCGATATTGGTGGAGTAATCTTTATTAATTGTCATTGTTTACTGCGAAATTATTTGGGGGTTTTGACATGAGGTTCGTAAGTAGGTTAGAGAAGGAATCTATTGAGGTCGATCTTAAAAGGCAGGCAAGATTATCTCCAGAATACACTCTTTCTTCTGAGTCGCGCGGGCGTCTTCGTGACGAACCCCTGAGTGAATGGCGGACCTGTTTTGAACTTGATCGTGACAGGATTATCCATGCGCATTCATACCGCAGTCTTCGCGATAAGGCTCAGGTGCATATCTTTCCTCAGGATCAGCTTTTGACTACGCGCCTCATCCATACCGAAGAGGTATACCAGGTCGCTTGGTCGATTTGTAACTTCTTAGGTCTGAACACGGTTCTGGCCGAGGCTATTGCAAGAGGGCATGATGTCGGTCACGCCCCTTTCGGGCATGTTGGTGAACGGAAATTGACTGAAATAATGAGGAGATATCTTTGTGATCAGGGATACGTTTTTGATCATGCGAAGAATAGTGTGTATGTCCTTGATAACCTTGAGAGGGATGGTGAAGGTATCAATATGACTTATGAGGTCAGGGATGGGATTGACAGGCATTCGTCAAAAGGCGCAAGCCTTGATGGTGAACCTGACCTTCCAGCCACAGCCGAGGGGCAGGTTGTCCGGCTTTCAGACAAGATTGCTTATACTTGCGGCGATCTTGATGATGCTCTGAGGGTGAACATTCTGAGTCGGAGCAGTCTGCCACAGGCAGAACTGAAGCTCCTTGGCGAGATGAAGAAACATTGGATTGGTGCCATGATCCACGCCGTTGTAGAATCCAGCATCAAAGAACAGCAGATTTGTTTTTGTGGTGATGTGTATGAGGCTTTTTCTTCGGTACGCCGCTTCATGTACAAGAATGTGTATGGTGTTGGTGTGATGGAGGATGAGCAGAGGAAAGCTGGTGGTGTCATCGAGCGCGTGTTTGACTATATCATGGATACGCAATTTAAAGGTCTTGACCAGAAGACTGCAGCCAGGAAGACTTTGGATATTGTTGCTGGTATGACTGATGTGGCAATAATGCGTTTTGAACGCGAGAAATTTGTTCCCAAGGGGCTTTATTAGGTCAAGCAGGAGGATTTTAAGGCATCCTCTTGAGCTGTTTCACGAGATAACTCTCTTTGTCCTCGTCTGTGTCTTTTCTTTCCTCTTTCTTTGTCTCTTTGGTGGCTGTGTTCTTGTCTTTGCTTTCTTCTTTTTTCTTCTCAGGCGTCTCTTTCTTGTCTTCTTCCTTTGCTTTCTCTTCTCTGTGTCCCTTCTTTGTGTCTTTTCCTACTGTCTCTTCTATCCTCTCTATCTTTTTCTCATCCAGGTTGAGCACTTCTTTCTCTTTCTTGACCCCTGGCACGGGTATCTTGTCTTTTATCTTGCTGGCTATATCCTGCATCTCTCCATCTGGGATCTTCTTTGGTGTCCACATGAGTTTTAGGCCGTCTTCTGCCCATCTTGCCAGCACGTCAACTTTTAGGCCTTTCTTGTTCTCTCCTATCTGGCTTCCTGTGTTCATGATTATGTTTGTCCCGTGTGCCTGTAGGTTCTCGAACAGCGCTGTCGCTGCGAAGCTTGCCCCATAGATGAGGTGTCCGAAGTCTTTCTCATCCATCTCCTGTATCTTTCCCTGTTCCTCTTTCGGTCTTACGACTATATGTCCCTTCACGAAGGGTTTTTGTGGTACGAAAGCCACTATCTTTTCGTCTTCATACAGGACGTTCTTCTCTTCTTTCGCTTTCTCTTCTGTTTCGCTCATCCTATCCTATCCCGTCGAGGTCTATCTTTCCTTTCTTCTTGCTTTTTGACCTGACCTCCTCTATTATCTGGTCTAGGTCGAAGTCTTTGAACAGCTCTTTCAGCTGCGGGTGATTGGGCACTATCTGTTTGAATTGTCCTGGGCTCTGGAGTATGGCCTGTTTGATCTGTGGGTTCTTCTCTATTATCTGCATCAGCTGCTCTTTTGTCACTTTCTGCGGCATCATCATCCCGCCAGCTCCTCCACCGCTGTCTCCTTGCGGTTTTGTATACCCTAGTGCTGCAAGGTTCTTCAGCAGCATTGGGTTTAGGACTGCGCATTTCTCGACTACCTCTGCGACTTCCTTTTCAGGCGCCTCTTTTCCGCTGATGTCCAGCATCTCGAGGCCATCCCCTCCGTCGCGCGGTATTATATGCAGCATGAAATGCATGCTCTGCTGTCCTGCAGCCCCGCCATTGGCTACGAATATGGTGCATTCCTTGCATAAGAACGCGTCTTTGACTGCTCCGTCCAGTTCTTTGACCTTTGAGAACAGGTGTTTGAATGTCTCTTCTGGTATCAGTGGCATTATCGGGTAGTGCTCTTTCGGCATCACCAGAAGATGTCCTTTTGCTGCTGGGTTGATGTCCAGTATGGCCATTATCTTGTCGTCTTCGTATACCTTTTTCGATGGTATCTCTCCCTTCACTATCTTGCAGAATATGCATTGCTCTTTCTGTTTCTCGAGCTGTTCCTTCTGTTCAGGGCTTAATTCCATCTTCCTTGAGAAAAAGTAAGGTTATAAAAAGATTTGGGCCGCTTTTCAGCCTCTTTCGACCATTACCTCCCTGAAGCATCTTGATAGCATCCCGCCGATGTCATCTTGTAGCCTCGGAAGTTTGCTTACGAAAGAATCCCTCTCAACGACATATGTTGCCCATAAAAGGTCTTTTGCCGTTGCATAGGCTCCTCTTACATGTTCGGGTTGGTCCTGTTTCTGGTATGTCCTTGCATCACTGTAGTTTGCATCATATAGGTGTCTTAGCATGAGTAGGTTATCGACCACGGAATCCAGTACTGCTGCGTCGCTGTCTTCAGATATTACCCTCTCTCTGTGCAGTTGCGCTCTCCTTTCTGCCAGGTCTGCCAGTTTTACGTCGATCATCGCAGGCCTTACATCATGCTCCTCTGTCTTTCTCTCAGCTTCTCTGTATGCTGCTTTGCATCGGAGGTAATCGACGAGTTTTGGGGCATTGCCTAGATATGCTTCTGGCTGTTGCCTTGCCATCTCGTCCCCTTCGTTTACATACGCCAGTCCTTTCTCTTGTACTGGTCTTGCTTGCAGGTCCATCCTTTCATTCATCTCTCTTCTCACCTCATGCTGCTATCGCTCTGTACTGTTTTTGTCTTTTGCTTTCTCCTTCACACTCATATTTCTGGGCCAGTAGGTGTGGTTTCCTTGCTAATTTTGATAGGTCATATTTCTCGTCGTCGTGGTAGCGGTCTTTTGCTGTTGTCTTGTGCATCTCTCTTGTCATCAGCTGCAGTTCCATGGTCAGTGTCTTTCCTCTGCTGGTGTATTCTATTATCAGGTGGTCTGCGAAGTATTCTCCGCTTTTTCCGCCCAGTTTCTGCTCGAACTCTACAACCTCGACGCCTGGCAGGTTCCATACCTTCCTTCGGAAGTCCCGCGCTCCCTGTTCTGTGTTGAACACGAACCTTGCTCCGAAGGTGTCTGTCAGCTCTCTGTCGGGCGATATATGCTCGCTTGTCTCCGGATCGGTGTGGTATCTTGTGTCTTCTCCGTCTGCTGAACATTTCACCAGTACGCTCTTTCCTGATTTTGTTCTTATCAGTATCTTGTATGGGTCTTCCCCTTCACGCAGGTTTTTGTATTCTGCCCCTTGTGTGTATGCGCATTTCTCTGGCAGGGATCCTTTTTCATATTCAGGCATGAACCCTGTCAGTAGCATCATTGCAAAGTCTTCTAGTATTGAGTAGTCTTTTCTCAGAAGATCTTCTGTCTGCCTCACATAGTCGGACAGGTCACTCTGTCCTTGTGTTGCAGCATCCCTAGCATCTTCTATTATTCGGGCTAGCTCTCTAGGGTCTGTTACGCATCCGCTGATATCTACCAGCAATGCCTCTAGTCCTTCACTTGCCTCTCGGGGTTCCTGTTCCTTTCTCTTCATCTCTCAACACCTGGGGGTTTTTTCGCCTCTCTGTTGTCAAACAAGAGCCGTTTAACTGCCAGGAACCTTGCTACTCGCAGAATCAGTTTGGCGCTCGCAACAAAGTCCCTGTTTGGTTTTTAGGACCTTGTTTAGCGCCACATTGGGATATTGTATGTGACGAAACCAGTATCTAGCGCAATCACTGCAAATATAAACTTGATATGGCTAGATAACATATACAGCATATATGGTTATAATAGTATTTAAAACTATCGTTTTCTGTTGTGATTATTGAGTCACCACACCTCAAGATGTTTGCGTTTTGATATATTCTGATACAATTCTAGCTCCAAGAAAAAAGAGGCAGGCACGCCCGAAGATGGATCCACCCAAAACGCCTTGGTTGAACCTTGACTTTTTCTCAACTCCGCTACCCCTATAGCACCGACCTAGGTGGTTAGGGCTGCTCTGTTCCCAGCCTCTCGGGCGCGCAGGCACGAGACCAACGAATCTTTGATTCTAGCGCGTGACCCGATTCCCTCGAAGGCCAATCCATAGGGACAGAGTATCATAGTCCAAGCCAAGACCAAGATATCCTGGATAAACCTCTCTTCAGGCTTCAGCTCCATCGTAAGTCGGTTGATGGTAACAGGAGACGACTAACCTCCCAGCCTAGCCTGCCAATATTACATGTAACAGAAGGATGTTTTTAAAGGTTTGCTTGCTCTCAGTCTTCTCTCCAAGAGGAAAGACGAGGCCGTCTGTGCCAGCATTGCCATGCTTTGTCGAGGCGCAGCCGAGGCAAAGCTGGCAGGCCAGACGGAACCGAGCCGAAGGCGAGGTGGAGTAGGCCTTGTCTTTGCTCTGTTTCTTTTCTCAAAACCTTTATATACTGGATATCCGGTTGTATATCCTATGAAATCTAATGCTTTCCAGGGCTATGCTGCTAAGTGGGGTAATTGTCTTGCTGTCCGTATCCCTAATAATATAGCCAAGGAGATGGGCATTGAGCCTGACACCCCTCTTGATGTGAAGATCACAAAGACTCCTAAGGGTGATGCTACCCAGCAGCTGTTGGCTGCTCTCAAGCGTCTCAATCCTTCTCTGAAGAAGTTCTCTGATCAGGAGATCCTCAACTCTTTTGTGATGTCAAGATACGCCGAGCTTACTGGTGGTGAGGTCCCTGAGAAATATCTTAAGATCCAGGATGAGGTCGCTAAGATCCTTGATCAGCTGCATAAGGGTGGTCCGGATGACTCTGCCCGCTCACAGCATGCTGACGAGCCACATGACTCCGTACCCGACGAAGCATCCGATTGATATGAATGGCATTGCCGGGTAGAACCTGTCTTTCTTTGCGAAATAAAGGAGTAGGAACAGTGCTACGCTCACGAACGCCGGCACTATGAGCACTGTCAGGAATCCTGTTGTCTTCAGCAGCACTCCTGCGAACAGTAGTGGGAATCCGATGTCTCCTCCGCCGAGTATCGCTGACCTGACTACTCCTTCTTCCTCTTTTTCTTTCGCTTTCTTGGCATGTTTCTCCTTTCCCATGGAAAGTTTGTATGGTATTGACAGTCCTGCGAACACCTTTGATTGTGTCTGGAACTTTGCCATCTTTACCATGTGTTTGCTCTGCCATACCGCTATCATGTCATATATCGATATCGCGACGAGAAGTATCATCGCTGACCATAGGTTCAGTATCGGTACGAATATTGCTGCCAGCCCTCCGTAGAGGAATATCTCTGCCAGGTTGTGGACTATGAAGTTGGGTCTGTATGTCTTCCATAATGCTACAAGCAGCGCGATGCCTATCGCGACGAACTGGTGTACGAATGCTGCGAATGCTACTGTCAGGCAGACGAATATTGATAGGAAGTACCATACTTTCCATAATCTGTAGCCTCTGAACCTGACAAGAAGAAGGACGATTGCTGTCCCTATCAGCACTGCTGCGATTATGAAGATATAGGATTTTGATTCTTCTACCTGTGGTCTCTCCAGCTCCATCGGCAGGTTCTTGTATGTGACATTGACCTCTCCCGTGGTCACATCGACTGTTTTCTCTGCCATGTACTCATTGGTTATGGCAAGGCCTACGATCTGCGACACTAAGAAGACGGCCAAAAGTATCAGCGTAACCTGCAATGAATGTTTCAT
>DUGW01000119.1 GCA_013331125.1 Candidatus Woesearchaeota archaeon
AGCATGAAGACCCTTCCTGAGGGCCACGCAGTCTTGCGTCTCAAGATAGACCTCAAGCACAAGAACACCACTATGCGTGATCCTACCATCTTCAGGGTCATCGACGCTGAGCATGCCAGGACCGGTAAGAAATATCGTGTCTGGCCGAACTATGACTGGCAGAATTCGCTCCTTGACGGGCATCTTGGTGTCACACATCGTATCCGTGGCAAGGAGTTTGAGCTTAGGACTGAGCTTCAGCATTATATCCAGAACATGTTCGGCTTCAGGCCTACCCAGACCTTTGAGGCTGGCAGGTTCAACCTTGAAGGTGTCGAGAGTTCCGGAAGGATCATCCGTGAGAAGATCGAGAAGGGTGAGCTTCTGGGTTGGGATGACCCTGAGATAACCACCATCGCCGCTCTTCGCAGGCGTGGTTTCCAGCCTGAGGCTCTCATAAGTTTCACTTTGTCTACTGGTTTCAACAAGTCTGAGTCGACTCTCACCTGGGATGACCTTATCATGCACAACAAGCGTCTTCTCGACGAGAATGCTGACAGGTTCTTCTTCATCAGGGACCCTATCGCTGTGACTATCAAGGGCGCCCCTTCCCAGGATGTCGAGCTTAACCTCCATCCTACCCATCGCAAGGGCGGCCGTAAGATGCATTGTGGTGAGCTGTTCTATCTTGCAAAGTCTGATTTTGATTCCATGAAGCCTGGCAAGCTCTATCGTCTTATGGGTTACTTCAATTTCCGCATGACTGAGGACGGCTTTGTCTTTGTCTCCACAGACATGGATGCCTACAAGAAGGAGGGGGCCGGTATGTTCCATTGGCTTCCCCAGTCCAAGGACTTGGTCGAGACTGAGGTCCTGCTGCCTGACAAGGAGCTTGTCACTGGCGTTGCTGAGGAGGGGATCAGGCATCTCAAGGAGAATTCTGTGATCCAGTTCGAGCGTTTCGGTTTCTGTCGTCTCGACGATAAGACTGGTGACAATAAGTGCGTATTCTGGTTCACTCATAAGTGAGCTGGATGAATCAACATCTTTTTAAACTCCATTTCTGTACCTTGTTGTATGACAAAGATCCACGAGCCGGTCAAAGGTATTGAGATCATAGATCTTGCTCTCTACCTTAAGGAGGAGCGTATCCTTATCCTTGCTGATGTCCATATAGGTTATGAAGAGGCTCTCACCAAGCAGGGCGTCCTTATCCCGAAGTTCCATTTCAGGGATATCGTCGAGCGTCTGGAACTCCTCTTCGAGACCCTTGACAGGACCAAGCGCAGGGTCGATACCATCATAATCAACGGTGACCTGAAGCACGAGTTCGGCACCATCTCTGAGGAGGAGTGGCGCAACACCATCAAGTTCATCGGCCTGTTATCGAAGAGGTCGGAGCGTATAGTCCTCATCAGGGGCAACCATGATTCTATCCTCGGTCCTATCGCTGAGAAGAAGGACATCCTTCTGGTGGACCAGTTCCTTGTCGGCGACATCCTTATCTGTCATGGTGATGTATTGCCTGATATCCTCTCCTCATCCCCTGGCTCTATAAGGACCATCATCATCGGTCATGAGCATCCTGCAGTCTCTCTCAAGGAGGGTGTGCGTTCAGAGACCTTCAAGGCTTTCCTTGTCGGCAAGTATGATAGGAAGGACCTTATTGTCCAGCCTTCTTTCAATCAGATGGTCGAGGGCACGGATGTCCTGCAGGAGGGTCTTCTCAGTCCTTTCCTCAAGGGCCGTGACCTTGGCAGGTTTGAGGCTTTTATCGTCGCTGATGTCGTCTATCCTTTTGGGAAGTTGAAGGCTCTGAAGAAATAGTCTTGATGTCTCGATGAGAAGATGGTCTGTTCTTTTTCTGTCTTATTTGTGCAGCTTTATCAGTCCTTCTGCCATGAACAGCCCGCCTGTCACGAGCATCGGTGTGGTGACTATTATCAGTGTCATGAAGTCTGCGCTGAACAGCGAGATGAACAGGTATGTCAGTCCCAGGAATAGGTATATCGCCCCTCCTGCGACCTCGTAGTGCCATGCGCATAGGAGCACTGCTGCCAGCGCCACTATGAGTATCATCTCTCTTAATGATGCGAATGAGAATCCGTTTGACATGACCATGAAGCTTGTCGCGACCAGTAAGATGAACAGCCCTAATCCTCTTGCGGTCCAGTGCAGTGCCTTGGGCCATGGGTCTTTCTTTCGGACCTCGATCGTGAACTCTTTAGGCTCTTTCTTTTCCTTGCTCTCTTTGGCCTTTGCGCTTCTGGGTTCGCCTGTCCTCTTTCTGTGCTTCACTTCTTTTGGCATGACATTGCCGATGCTTGTTTCCTATTTAAATATTTCCAGTCTTGGCTTGTTTTGATGCGAATATTTGGGTCTCCAGGCCCCTATATTATTTACTACTACGAAGTTATTAAAATCAAAAGCTTTAAATACTGAATATTGCTTCTTATTGGTCATTCGTATATTTCGGGGGTTTTCATGGCTATTTCAGACGATGGTATTAAGAGGCCTAAAGGACGTTCTGATAGTTATAGCCATCTTAACATAAGCGACCCCGACATGTTGGATTTCCTGAGAGAGTTCTTCCGTGCAGGCCTGAAGATGCAGGACCTTTACGCAGATGCTCTTGGTGTATCTGTCCCGGAGATCAACCGGATTGGTAATATTGTCATGATCCCTGACTTCTATCTTACAAAGCCTGGGATTGAGTTCCATCTTGACCTTGGCCGCACTGACTCCCATGGACGCAGCGATCCTGCTTATGTGTTTGCCAGGGGCAGTGAGACCCCTCAGGTCGCGCCTTTCTCTTTCCTGAAAAGGATGGCCGGAGAACTCAACGATACCATGGCTTCGATATGCTCTTCTGCGCTTAATGATCAGCTTGAGGACATCATTGAGGAGCTTGAGGGTATCGAGCAGTATGACGCTCCTGCAGAGAAGGGTTTCTTCTACTCTGTCCCTGCCAAGGCTGCCCAGTGGTTGAGCCTCCTTCCGACGGGCGGAGAGAAGGGCAGTGGCCCTGTGAGGGCTTCCGCCAATGCAGGTTCCCTCTCTATGGTTGTCTTCGGCAGGATGCTTGATCAGCACGTCGTTGACCATTTCACTGATCTTATGGGGATGGGCGAGTTTTCTCATTATTTTGTCGTGCCTACAGTCACTTTCGCGAAGAGGGTTGACCCCGCGAAGATACCCGAAGAGTTCCATAAGCTGCGCTACTGGCGAGAGGGTAGGTTCACAGGTGAGCTCCCTGAGCATCTCAAGAGGTATGAGCTTTTCAGGGAGGGAGACAGGTACGTCCTGAAGACCCGCCGCACAGTCCCTTTCCTTATCGACTTCGGCAATGACCAGCTTATTGCAGAATGTCGTCGTTGCATCGCTGAGGAGGCCAATAGGCAGAAGGCTTCTGAAGGTGATGATGCCGTCGCTGTCCGACTTGAGCAGATGCTGACATCTCCTGATGAGGACAGTAAGAGGGTGATCAAGGATGTCTACGAGTCCAGCATGCTCTGGCTCAGGGTGCATGCCCTTTACGGCGAGGGTTCTAAGATACTTGCCACTCCTGCGCAGATCGTCAGTATGTTCCCTGAGAAGGGGCGTATCGCCCTCCAGGCAGAGAATACCCAGGATTATGATTTTCTCGACGGTATAACGAAGGAGCTTATAACTATCGCTGAGAGGAAGGGTCATAGGAGCTATTTCACGACGCAGTCTATCAGGACAAATGGTCTTGAGGTCGTATGCATAGGCGATAATACCTTAGATGCTCTTGAGAGGCCTCGTTACAGGTGGCTTAAGACACAGGAAGGTCTTAAGTGGCTTGACACGCAGGATGGTTGTTCTTATCTGAAGTCTCCTCGTGGTCAGAAGTGGTTGGACTCCAAAGCTGGTAATTGGTGGAAAGAACAGACTCCTGCAGGCCAGCGTTATTCCGAATATACCCGCACAAAGACTGCGAAGATACCCTTGTTTGACCCGTCGAAGGCTGGGTGATTAGGCGCTTTACCTGTCTTTACGTTTCTCTTTAGCCCTTGTTCAGCATCTCTTTGACGCCTTTCAGGAATTCTTCTGCTTCCCGTCGGTACCTGTCGTATTGGTCGCCTGATACTTTGTCGAGTTCCCCTTTCATGAGCATCTTTCCAACATTGTGGAACTCCGCGAGTGTCGAGAGGTGCTTCTTTTCCATGAGTCTTGTCCTTACCATGTTCTGGTCGAACAGGTCGACTACGTGGTCCGGGCTGTCAGGCACCACATCTTTTGTCAGGAGTGCTGTGTGCGCGGCGTCCATCACGCACCAATAGAGGTCCATCACTGCCTGCTTGACGTTCCACTTCGCTGTCTGCAGCGATACCGGGCCGTTTGCGAGGTAGATCCATATTATCTCTCTCGACGGGTGCACGAGTTTCGATCCGAGCATCTGTTTTGCCATGCCGAATGTGCCTGTGTCGTACAGTGTCTCTCCGTCTCTCAGCATGTTTATCAGTATGGGGTCTCCTTTCAGGCAGTAGTCCCAGAATTTCGTTATCGGCATCGTGGTTATGTGTAGCCTTTTCGATATCCCTGACGCGACTTTCTCTGTTATCACCCTGTATGCAGTGATCACTTCCGGGTTTATCACGTGTATCAGGTCGTCGAATATTATCATCACGTCTATGTCGCTTGAGAACATTATCTCTTCGCTGAGGATAGGTCTCTTTCCGCTCGTGAATGTCGCTCTCTTGAATGATCCGAACCATACCACTGACTTGACCAGATGCCCGAGCTCTTTGTGTATCACCTTGGCGAACCTTTCGGCCAGCTCTTTCGCTTCCTGCGGGTCTGTCACGTATGGCCTGTGTGACATGCGTGCTTCCATTTTTTTCACTCCTTTTTTCTTCTCATCTATTGTGATGTATCATGATGTTGGTTGTTCAGTCCAGCGGCAGTCCTGACCAGAAAGGTGCTCCTCTGTAGTCTTCGCTCGGGCTGTATGATCCGAGTATGTATGGTGGTGGGTTTGAGTGTCCGAAATAGCTCCCTTCGACTGATCCCCAGTCTGTTGGCCTGTCGAAGAACCCTCCGCCTATGTCTGCTCCGAATGCCTTCCACGTCTGCGTGAGTATCCTCCCTCTTCCGTACTGCTCTTCTTCGTGTCCTTCTGATACTATGAATCCGTTCCATCCCTCTGATTTCAGCTTGTCCACCGCCTCGACCACTGTCTGTCCGAGGAATCCCTGTCCTACCGGCAGGTGTCCGTGCGCCCCTGTCGCTGAGTCTACTGCCTGTATCCCTCCTATCACGTCGGCTTTTGACATCTTGTCTACCATGTCCATGTACCATGTCTTGAACCTTTTCACCCTCTGCTCTTCTGATTCTCCCTGTTTCTTCTTGAAGTTGTTCAGCCACATGCCTACGTGTGATGTGTCGAATGTCCCTTTGATGTGCACCTTCGCCTTTTCCATCGCTGATTCCTTGCTGTATCCCTGTGTCTGCAGTTTCTGCGCCATCCTTTCCCTTGCTTTCTGTATCAGTTCGATGAACTCTTCCGGGTGTCCTCCGTATGCCTGCGGCCATCCGCTCTCCGGCCCGACGTGGATCGGCCTGTTGACATGCTTGTTTGTCATCGTCTCGTTCATCGCCTCTATCCCGAGGTCTGCGTATGCGTCTATGGATTTCTGCAGCGCGTATTTGCTCAGTGATACCATGTTGTTCTTCTGTCTCATCATCTCTTCTGCCCTTGCGTCTGCTGCTGAGCTTGCCTCGTGGATGTGTTTCAGGTCGTGTTCTATCCCGTAGATGAGCTTATTGATCACCTCTGTGGGTTTCATCTTCTCTGCGTGCACGAACTGTGATGCCAGTCCATATGCGAATGCCGGGTCGTCCCTGGCTATCCTCCACATCTCTTCTTCTGGCATCTGTGCCTCTAGTTTCTTGTAGTACTCGAGTGATTTCCTGAGCTCTTGCAGCTGTTTCATGTGGTCTTCGTAGTTCCTTGAGTAGTAGAGTGACTGTCCTTTTGACTGGAGGATCTGGTTGTCGAGCTGTGTCCTTATCGCGAACTCCTCTGGGGTGTATTGTGTGTTGTGCCTTTCATTGTATCTGTTGACTTTCTGTTTCAGTTCGTCCCATGACAGCTCTTTGATCTTGAACTCGCTCCTTTCCCTGTTCCATTTTGGTTTTCTCAGCAGGAGTTCGTGCTCGTTCTCAGGGTTGATGAGCCTTCCGTCTTCTGTCACCCAGTCTCCTCTCTTTATCAGCACGTCTGTCTTTCCGTCGAATGCTTTTCCCCAGTATTCTTTTTCAGCCTCTACGTATTCCGGTTCGAAGATCGGCTGTCCTTTCATTATGGGCTGCATCCTTCCTGTCCTTTTGTCGACGACGTATGCTGTTGCGTACTGTTCTTCCCCTTCGTACGCCTCGAATGCGTCTTTCCATTTTCCCTGCTGGTTCCATTTGGCGTCGTATACGTCCCTGTGGAATTCCTGGCTCCAGATGTCCACTCCTCCTCCGCCTGCCACGTCTGCGACGAATTTGATCGCGTCTTTGACTTCCTGTATGTCCATCTGTCTCTTGTGTTCGTTTATCGAGTGGTTCTGCTGGTCGTATCCTGACAGGTTTCCCATCGATGATGTCGGCATCTCGACCCCTTCTATCTGCAGGTCGTTCGCCCTTGCCAGCTCCCTTACGCTTTCCCTGTACTCTTCTCCATATGCTTTGGGTCTTCCTCCCATCGGTGAGTGTGATGGTGTGCTCATGACTATCTGTAGTTTCCTGACTCCCTGTCTCAGGTATGCATCTATGTTCTGTATCAGGTGCGCCCCTGTCACCGGGTCC
The DNA here is from genome assembly GCA_013331125.1 of Candidatus Woesearchaeota archaeon. Next base: position 6,796 of record DUGW01000119.1, read on the forward strand.
TTTTCCGGCACCGTCGATCCCAGTTCGCTTATCGGGACTATGGGTCTCTCTAGTCTTGGCGCTTCCGGCTTCCTTCCCTCTGCCCGTTCCATGGGCGTGTAGTATGGTCCTGTTGAAAATTCCATTTTCTTATGTGTGTCCTTTTACGCCTTTGCCCTCTTGTCTTTTTTGTCCTGGTGCGTCCTCACGAACTGTGTGACCTCGTTTATGAAGAACTCTGCCTCGCCCATGTACCTGTCGAATTCTTTCCCTGTCATGTCCCATTTCTGTTTGTGCATTATCCTCTTCGCGGTCTCGTATATCTCGTCCATTATGTCTGCGCATCTCTTGTGTATCAGGTTCCTTGATATGAGTTCTTCGCGCAGCACCTTTGCGAGCTCTTTCGGTGATGGTGGTGTTATCCCTGCCATCATGACTGCTGCGTGTGCCACGTCGACCACTGCCCAGTATATGTCTACCATCGCCGCGTTCATGTGTTTTGTCGAGTTCTTCAGACCTTTCTCTGCCTTCACGAAGAACACGTTGCGCGACTCTTTTGATGGCCTTATCTTGCCCTGGACGAAGAGTTCCTGTAATGGCCTTATGAACCCTATGTCGTGCAGTATGTAGCTGTTTCTCAGTGTCTCGAATATCTGTGGCGGCCTGTGCAGGAAGTGTTTCCATAGGTCTGATGCCAGCATCAGGTTGAATCCCATCTCTATGTTCTCTTTGAAGCATTCCTGTGTTATCTTCAGTTTCATCTCGTTTAGTGTCTGGTTCATTATCGGCCTGTTCAGGTCGTCGACGATTATCAGTGCGCCAGCATCTTCTCCTTTCATCAGCAGTATGCTTGCTATCGTCCCTTCGTACAGCTCTCTTGCCTTCCTTGCGAAGTAGTCTCCTTTCTCTATGTGTTTGTCGTGGAACAGCTCCCTGTATGGTCTTTCTTTCGGTATTAGGTCTGTTTCCATCTTTTTCCCTCTTTTTTTGTTCGTATATCCTGTTGTGTGCTCATGAGTGCCGGGCCTTTCAGAAGAACCCGTGCTTGTACCCCATCTTCTTGAGTATGTTGAGTGATTCGACTATGTTCTCTGCTGACTGTTCTGACTGTGACTGGTAATGTCCTCCTGCCCCTATGGGTTCTGCTTTCTTCTGGTCGTATTCCTCTTTCACCCTGTCGTACATCTCGAAGAACTCGCTCTCTGTCGGGGCCGGTGTCTCGTTCTGGTACCATTGCTGTATTGTCTGGTGGGGCAGCATCTCGTCGAGCCTTGCTCCGTAGTCTGTCCCTCCTCCTTCCCTTGTCTTTATCCTCTCTGCATTGATCTTCTCCTCTATGTCTTTCCCCTTCTGGAAGAGTTCCTCTACCTTGACCTCCTTGGCCTTAGGCACCTCTATCTCCTGCAGCATCTGGTCGAGCTCTATCTCTTTCAGGCTGTCCTGCATGGCCTTCTGCATGTCCTGTTCCTGTCTTTTCCTGTCTTCTTCTGCCTTCTTCTTGAGCTCTTCTATCCTCTTCATGCGCTCTTTCGGCGGGAGTCTCTTGACTTCTTCTATTGTTTTTGGGTCCATTTTTCCTTATGCTGGCCTGTCGTTACCATGTGACAATCCTGTGTGCTTTCTTGAAGTTCTTGTACGTGTTCCATATCCTGTTCGTCAGGTCTTTTGCAGCCCTTTGCTTGTCTCCTTTGAGCTGCCATTCTGTCGGCTCGCCTGCCGGCTTCTTGTCTTTCTTCGGTACGAATGTCCTGAATACCTCTGCGAATCCTGAGAATATCGATAGGAATGGGTCCAGCACGCCTTTCATCTGCATCTCTTTCTTCTTCTTCGCCGCTGCCTCTTTCTCTTCCTCTTCTTTCTTCAGGTCTTCTGGGAATTTCTCTCCTGCCTCTTTGAGGAAGTTCCTCATGTCGTCTCCCAGCGCGTTTATCGATTCTTTCAGTGATTCGTCTATGTCTCCTAGCATGTCGAATGTCTCTTCGTTCCTCATCCTCAGGTAGTTGTCCATCTCTTTCTGTGTCCATGAGTATCCTCTCAGCCATAGCTCTGTCCTTCCGACGTGTACGGGTCCTTTGTGTTGGTATCCGTCCTGGTGGAAGTCCATGTGCGGCTGTGTCCTGAATTCCATGGTCAGCACGACCACTGGTTTGCATGAGCATCCTTTTATGTCTCTCCAGAACATGGTCTCTATCTCTGTGAAGCTTCCCTCGAATGATCCTATCAGGTCTTCGCTCACTGATTTTTCCATGTTCATCTGCAGCCTTTTCACGTTCTTCAGGTATGGTTTGACCCATGATATGTACAGCTGTATCGAGTTGTAGTGCTGTCTTAGGTATTTCAGTGTGAATTGGTACCTGCTCTCAAGCTCTTTCAGCGTGAATTCTTTCCAGTAGAGGTATGATGAGAGTTTCTTCTTCAGCACGTCTCTCACTTTTGGGTTGAAGTCCAGACCGTCTACATAGTCTGCTACCTCTTCTTTCTTCATGACTGGTGCTGCGAAGAACAGGTCTGGCAGTGTCACGTATCCTAGTGTGCTTGCGAGTCCGTACACTGACCCTGGTGATTTGACTCCTCCGTCTTTCATGTCTACCCAGTATCCTTTGAGCACTATCTCTTCGGGTATCGCTTTCCTCCTTGAGCTGATAGGGCCGTCCATTGTCTTCATCGTCGCCCTGTAGAGTCCGAGCCTCTCTTCTATTATCCTCAGCTCTCTCACCAGCTGGAACAGGTCCTTGATGAGCTTGCCTATCGTCGCGAGGTAGTTCTGGACGTTCTGCTGCTGTATCGACAGTCTCTGCTGTGCTGCTCCCCAGAATCCGCTCTGCTCTGATGCTGAGAACACATCTTTTATCTTCTTTGCCTGGTCCAGTCCCCAGTCCCTGTGCAGGCTTTCCAGTAGCCAGAAGTATTGCTCTTCAAGGCTTGCGTTGAAGCTCTGTGTTATCAGGTGGAACCTGTACAGCGGCTTTGGGTATGCAGGCATGTCTACTTCCCAAGGCGTCGCCTGTGCCTTCTGTTCAGAGTCTATGTCCTTGAATCCGTATTTTCTTGCGTCTACCATTTGCCTACCGTTCTGTTGTCATTTTTTATCATTCGATCGCTGTTCTCTTATCATTATCTTTTTAAACGGCTCTTATAAATATTGTTGTTCTCTTCTGCCTCTTCTTGTGACTTTTCTGTCTCGATACCTTGTGTGTGGGTTGTGGGGTTTCTGCGGGGTCTTTGGTGTCTGTGGTGCCTGAGGTCTTCCTCCTGGTTTGAAATACACTGCCACGAGCCCTACCTGTTCTACCAGTGTGGCTTTCAGCTGTTCTGCTATCTGCTTCGCCGCCTCTTTCCTGTCATTGCTCTCTGTGAATGATCTCAGGAACTTGACCTTTATCAGCTCCCTTTTCATCAACGCTTTCTTTATCTGTTCCATGGCGCTTTCTGTCAGTCCGTTCTTCCCCAGCCTCACTATCGGCTCGAGGTGTTTTCCCTTCATCTTGAGTTCGTTCATGTCTCTTGTCATGTCTGTTCACTTCGTGTCTTTGCTTTTTTATCTCCTGTATTAATTTAGTGTCTTATCTCCTGTCTTGTCTTCTGTCTTGTCTTCTGTCTTGTCTTNNGTCTTGTCTTCTGTCTTGTCTTCTATCATATCCTTGTCGGATGTTCATGTCCTAGGTCTTTTCTCTTGATCAGGCTCTCTATGTGCTTGTATTTGTGCATCGCCATCTTGACCTGGTTGCTCTCGAAGTCTGGCAGTATCGTGCTTACCATCTCTCCTCCGAGGAAGTGTGGGAGTATCACGTAGTCTGCCCCATTCTCGTAGAGTTCCAGTGCCTCGTCTATCTTGTGTGCCGTGACTATCGCTGATGTGTAGTTGTTCGCCCCTTTGACCCTTTTCAGGAACAGCAGGTTGTCCTCATACCTGTTGGCTGTGGATATCGCCAGTTTCACCTTGTTCATGTCCAGTCTTTTCATGATCTCTGGGTCGCATACGTCTCCGTAGATGCATGGCACGTTGAGGTTGTGCAGTCTCTTTATTATGTCTGGGTTGAAGTCTACCACCAGCACGTTTTTCTTCTTCTTGTTGAGTGATTCCAGCACTGAGTATCCTATCCGGTCATATCCTGCCAGCAGTACGTCGCAGTGCAGTTTTTTGTCTTCCAGCTGTTTGTTGCTCCTGATCGCCACTCCCAGCCAGCCCAGGATCCTTGTGAACTGTCTGTAAAGTCCTTCCTCGAATATCATGAAGTATGATGTGGATGACATGGTTATTATCGCCAGCAGTATGGTTATTGTGAGCAGGCCTGGCTCGATGACTCCTCTGTTCATCCCCATCGCCACCAGTATCAGTGAGAATTCTGATACCTGTGCCAGGTTGCTTGCTGCCAGGAAGCTTGTCCTTGTCGTGTATTTCATCGCTGTGAACAGTATGAATATTATCAGGGGTTTTAGCACTATGACCATGAGTGTGAACACTATGGTCGGGACTATCACTTCGCTGATGTTTGATATGTTCAGCTGTAGTCCGAGTGCTGTGAAGAACAGTATCGAGAAGAAATCGCGTAGTGTCGTGACTTTTCCCACTATCTCCAGGTTGTATGGCAGGTTTGCCAGCAGGACTCCTGCGAAGAANNTATCCCCGCCAGGTTCGCCAAGAGCCCGAATGTGAAGCATACGCTCAGTGCGACTGCGAGCAGCAGTTCCTGTGATTTTGCTGCGAACTCGAATATGTGCGGGAATATGTACTTGCTGAGCAGCATCCCTACTGCAAGCAGTATCATCACCTTGAATATGATCGCCAGTGTCGCCCCTTCTGTCGCGCTTGACATCGTTGTCAGGTACGACAGCGCGCATACTGCGAATATGTCCTGTATCAGGAGTATCCCTATGACCAGCCTTCCGTGGAGTGTGTTTATCTCTCTCTTGTCTGATAGTATCTTGACGACTATCATCGTCGAGCTTAGTGCTATTATGACTCCCAGGTATATCGATTGTGTGTGGTCGAAGTTCAGCAGTCTCGCTCCTGCGTATCCTAGTGCGAATGTGACTGCTATCTGGATGCTGCCTGTGACTGTTGCCATCATTCCCATGTGCTTGACTTTCTTCAGGTCGAGCTCCAGTCCTACGATGAATAATAGGAAGGCTATGCCGAGTTCGCTCACGCTCTTCACCATCTCTGGGTCGGCGTTCAGTCCGAGTACATTCCCTATTATCACTCCTGAGAGTACGTATGCCGGTATCATCGGCTGTCTCATTATCTTTGCCAGGAATGCCCCTACTCCTGCGAGCATTATCAGGAGTCCGATGTCGAATACCAGGTCCATCTTAGTCGATCACCCCTCTTTGGGATGTGCTATGGGATGTGCTATGGGATGTGCTCTGTGATGTGTATGTCATCCTTTGTGATTTCGTCCTTTGTGGCATGTGGGCCATGTCTGCGCCAGCGCACCCGCTTTCTGCGGTCACTCTGCGCACTGGCGCGTTGACATGGTCTTGACTGGCCCCTACCACCAGGACACGACTTGCGTGAACATGATGCTTGCGATGCGTTATGTTCCCTGTCGCCTTGGGGTTCATTTCTCCACCTCCTTCGGTTTCAGGACTATGTTCCCTTTGTCATCGAGTACGACGAGAAGATCGGTCCCCTTGCCCCAGCCTTTTGCCTCTATCAGTGCCTTCGGCAATGTCACTTTGTACTGTTTGTTGTTGTCGAACTGTAACTTTACCATTACTTTCCCTGGTATCCTTGATTGTCTTTGTCTTTTCTTTGTCGACGCTATTTCTCTCTGCTCTGCGCCGTAGAAAGCAGGACCCCGAAGGGCCCTGCCACCTCTTTTTCCACAGCAAAAGGTTTTCAACTTGATGTCAAAACCCATATGTATAATTCAAGGTATATATCTATATATCTTCCAATGCCTTGAATTATGTCTGAAAATATACATACTGGTATTTAAACCTTGCTTTTCATGCACTATATATTATTAGTCACCACGAAGTAAAGAAAAAGCCAGAAACATTTATATATCTCGACGGCATCCTAATGGTCGGTGTTGAGCTGATTGTCTGTTTTTGTCTCTCAGCTCGTTCTAAAAGATTGGGTGATCTGCACGGGGTTATTGCAGATATATTAACTGCTTCGTTAAATGTTTGATTTTAGCAGAATATATTTACAATAATTACTAATGCTTATAAATAATACTAGTTTAAGCAAGAAAAACTAACGTAAGATTTATAACAAATGCTGACATTATGTTGTTTGGGGATGCATCATGGCTAGAACTCTGAAACCCGGAATGGATAATGACTACAGTTGTCTTAGACGGCGCCCTCTTGCTTCCGCGACTCCTGCTTTGCCTACTCCACCTTCTCAATCTGCTCAGGAACAGGTGGTTTACACTCCATCTGCTGAGACTGGCCAGTCTGGCCGTACTCGATTAGGAGGGATCTCTTCTGATGAGATTGTGGCTCTTGGTTATGCTCTTCCTGCACCTGAGCCTTCAGTCGCTGCTCCTGAAGTCAAGCCCCGTCATGAGTATTCTGCTGATTCATCTGTCGATACTGAAGCAGTCACCAATGTTGTCGGTCCCAGGAGGGCTGATACGCAGGCTGGCGCTGTTGATTTCCGTGATTTGATTGAGAACAATGGTCCTCAGACGCTCTATGAGCATCCGGATGCGATAAGGATCCTTGCCAAGTACACTGGCGTCGAGGTCCCTTTGAATCTGAAGCAGCGTCTTCAGGAGGATCCTGACCATGAGCTTCTCTTTGAGCAGTTCAAGGAGTATGTCAGGCAGCAGGCTGTCAGTAAGAAGTCGCAGTTCTATGCAGCATATGATCCTGACTCTATGAGGGTCTTGGGTAATGGTGGCTGTTCATTGATTGTCCAGATGTTCCGCAGGGATTTTGTAGGCGCGGCCCTTGATGATTCTGTTGTGCTTTCTGATTTCCCGGAGACTGCTGCTGTCAAGCTTGAGTACAGTTCTTCTAAGCGTCCTCTCCAGAATGTCCGTCGTGAGAAGCAGATGCAGATCCTTGCCTCTGACCTCACAGGCCGTCTCTTTGATGACATGTCTGGCGTCCTTCCTCTCTATGATGATGAGGTCTTCGCTGACAATACCTTCTCTTATAGGCGTCCTCCTGCTGTAGATGCCAGGTTGAGGGCTGATATAGCAAAGGTCCTTGCTGACACTGGTCAGTTCCCTGAGCATAAGATCGACAGCATCTGTGATGTCGTGCTTGAGTATCATATCGAGACCCTTGCCATGCCTGTCGAGACCAGTCCTTCGCTTGATAATTACCTCAAGACTAATAACCTTCCTTTGGATGAGCTTGTGGACCTCTTTATGGAGATTGTCGATGTGGTCAGTGAGCTCCATGACGGTAAGCTTGTCCATCGTGACCTTAAGCCTGCCAACATAAAGGTGCGTGAGGTCGTTGAGGAAGGCAAGGTCCATCGTTATGTCACAGTGCTTGATTTTGGTCTTGCTGATTTTATCGGTGAGTGGGCCGTCAATAATGGCACTTTTGAGTACATGGGTGCCAGGCAGCTGCGTGACAATATAGTCATGCCTTCCAATGACATCCAGAGCCTGGGTATAATCCTCTATGAGATGATTGCAGGGTTCAATCCTCGCAGGAGTTCGAACAATAAGGATGACTATGTCCGCGAGATGTTGCATAAGATACAGAGTGTCCCTATGAATATCGTCGAGGATCCTGTCACCAACCAGAACGTATCTATAGCTCTTGGTGCTGTCATAATGAATGCCGTCCATCCTGATGGTGTCTATTCCACCTGCCGCGAGTTCGCTGTCGACGTGCGTGAGGCTCTTAAGGACAGTCCTGAGATCCATGCGATCACTGCCCGTCAGAGGGCTCAGATGGAGGGGTCCCGTGTCAAGTACACTTTCCCTCGTGTTGAGGAGGTCGATGGTGTCATCTATATCAATGGTCAGATGGCCACTTCTGAGCGCCTTGCCCGTGTCGTGAGGCTCACTGGCCGTTCTCTTGACCAGCTTATGGACCTACGCCCTGATGATGTGATGGTCAAGAGGTTCAAGAATCTTGAGGCTATGGATGTGATATATCGTGTCGGCAAGGTCATTGATTTTGTGCATTCCGACGAGGATTTCGTCAAGGATCCTGCTTATTGCATCGACATCAAGAAGCATGATTCTGCGACAGGCATGCTCTCTGTCGATCCTCTTGCCCTTGATGAGGTCCCTGCGACTGACCCTAGGCGTTGGTTCGCTTCATCTGTTGGTGCTGTTGATCATTCAGCCTCAGATGTCCGCCGGCTCAATGCTGATGTTGAGGCTGAGCAGATCATGAACTATTTCAGTATCGATTTCGGCGAGGAGATTGCGGAAGCGAATCCCGCACTTGCCGCTGCACTTGATAGGGTTACCCTGGCTAAGAAGAAGGATAAGGATAAGTGATTCCTCCTGTTTGCCTGAACCCTTCTCTTATCTGAATTTTGACTCTAAACCGGCTCTGAAGCCATTCTGCAAACCACAATATTTATATACATTCAATCCCCTGATTTCTTTAATTTACTTTTTATCATTGTCAAAAGAGGTGCTAATATGGATGAAGACGAATATGCTATAGTCTCCAAGAAAGAGTTCTTGGCCCTGAAGAGGGAGCTTGACAAGCTGAAGAAGAATCCGCTTGAGGGTTCTGAACATGGCGAGACCCTCCAGGCCAGTATCGATAATCTCAACAGGTCTCTGAACACCATGCTTGAGGTCTTCAAGCAGGCTGCTGATGAGATGAAGCTTGAGGAGCACGACACTGAGCTTGTCGCCAAGCAGATGGGTCCAATAAATGATAAGCTTGATACTCTTATCGACCAGAACCAGAAGATAGCTAAAGGTATCGTC
>DUGW01000194.1 GCA_013331125.1 Candidatus Woesearchaeota archaeon
TTTACGTCATCAAACGCGCATTTGATGCAGCAATAGAGGAGCATAATCTCAGACCGATAAGGGTGAAAGCCCCAAACATAGATGTCGAGATTGACATACCAGAGACGGACGAAGAGACAACACACGGAAAACTGATCACCGCACTCTGCAGAGCGATGCAAGCCATGGGAGAAAGTGCACTCAAATACCACCCAGGCACTGAAGACATCAAGAACATGAAGGTCCTTGTAGCAAGTTGTTTCGACCAACTCTTCAATGAAGATAAGGAAAAAGCCATTGAACATTATGAGGTCGTGTTGACAGAAAATGATGGAAGGATGGCATCCGCGGCATTGAGAAGCCTTGATAGAGTGACAGAAGAGCATCCTGAAGAGGTCATGCGTTTGTACGAACTTGCAATAAAGAAGTCTGAGAAGGATATTGTCATCAGCGAAGCGATAAACCTCTACCAAAGATTGGCTCCAAGATTTCCCGAAAGGTTCCTATCCGCAAGAGAAGACGCGTTGGAGAGAGCTACAGACCGCGGGAGACACATGGCAGCAGCATCGATAAAAGCAATGACAAACACACTCAAGAACGCAAGAATAACACCTATCGAAGATGATAAGTACAGGTTCGTCAAAGCATATCTTGGATCCCCATACGTCGAAGGAAAGACACAGGAACAGGTGATCGATGAGCTCACACCCCTGATGCATGACAGAAAGCTCTCATTCAAAGCACTGCTCAGGGTGCTGAAAACAGGAAAACCGTCCTGTCTCGAGCAGGCAATTGAATTCGCAAGCATAGACATCCCGGGGATGATGGTGATAGGCAAGATATCAGACGAGGGACAGTCATCTGAGGTCTATCTTGCAGAGCACACACCTGTTGAAGGTTTCTCGCAGACGGTGGCACTCAAGATAATGAAAAAGATACCTGCTGAAAAGATTGTTGAATACGAAAAAAAGAGCCACAAACCGGTCAAAGACCTGTGGATCAATGACATCACCAACCTGATGGAACTGAGCCATGAGAACCTGGCGAAGGTGACGGATGTCGGAGAGTACAACGGAAGGGTGTACATAGCCCAGAGATATTACCGGAAAGGAAGCCTCGAGCAGAACCTCCTAAACATCAATCTCTCAAACTTCTGGAGGACTGCAGAGAAGATCATCGAAGGAGTAGCATTCCTACACAGTAAAGGCTACGTACATAGGGACATAAAACCAGCAAACATATTCATGACAGGAGATGACGATATCGCAGTCATAGGAGACCTGCAGACATGCAGGAAGGTAAAAGAAGGGGAACCAGCAGGACAGGACCTGCTCGGTTACACACATGGAGAGTCCCATGCGGCGCCGGAAGTGCTAAGGGAAAACCGCGCCTCATTCCAGTCTGATGTTTTCTCATTAGGACTCACCCTGGTGAGGATGTACACACACCCTTTCAACATACAGTTCTATGACCCCAAAGGCCTCAAGATGGCAAGTGCTGATTACGCGAAGGGAAAATTCGATAGAGATATAGAAGAATTTCTCTCCATGATACCGGAAGATGAAAAATTCCCGCTATTTGTGCTGATGAAGGAATGTCTTGCGTATGACCCAGAGGAAAGGCCGACAGACGCGGTTGAGCTCTTGAGAAGGTTCCGACAGACCGCGGATCACCTGAAGCCCGGGGAGAGAGCAAGGCAGATATTCAGACAGGTAGGAAATGATGATAAGGTCATGGAAGAGCTGATAAGGATGTATCAAGAGAGCAAAGGAGAGAAAGATGGCAATAGATGATAAGGTGAAGGAAGGGGAAAGAGCCCCACGGAACAGCCTGAGCCAAAGGGACAGATCCAGAGTTCTCAATGAAGTACAAAGATTCAGGGTCATGAGAGACCTCATAGGGTTATACAGAATGTCTTTAGACAAATGCGCATGTTCCAGGATAAATGCCCTTGATGCAAGAGAGGTCATAATACAGGGCCTGGAGGCGTACCTCTCCTGCGACGAGAGGTTTGAACTGGTCTTCAGTCAGGATATAGAGTCATTCAAAGATGATATGCTAGGTAAAGAGTATGTCCTGATCGAGGCACCTGACATAGACCATCTAAAGTTCCCTGCAGTGACGCGGGAACTCCGCTATAAGAGAAAAGACGGAAAAAAAGGATATAATTCAGTTCTTTATAGAGGAGCAAGATTCTTATGCGAAGATGAAAGGATCCTTGAAGGTGTCGAACCAAGAATGTTCAGAGTGCTGGAACGAGTGGCCTATGATAGAGAACAACTTGACCGGGCCACGGTGATCCGCCACGCAATCAGGATCCTGCTTCCCGAACATCATATATCGTGGAGACCTGGAGAGGTAAGATGCGAATCCCACATATATGATTATGATAGGCATTTCTCAAAAATGGAGCAGCATATCATAATCCCGAAAGACAAAGAACAGAGTGGATTCTTAGCGCATGAATTGGCCACAGAAGGCGAGGATCCTAAGGAATCCGCATCAACCATAAGGTGGTTACTTGACAGCACCTATTCCGGAAGTCCCCGACATGATGAGATAAGGAAAAAAAGGATAACAAAATCATTAGAATCTCTGGCAAGCATCCTGGTCAGAGACCAGGTCGTCCCAGGAAGCGGCAAGGAATGGGAAGTCCTCGAGGAACATATAAACTCAGCATGCATCCCTCATGAAGTCCAGTTAGGATCCATCGTATATGAAATGACGAGATTCTGCTTCAGAGCATTCACTTTCACTGATATCGGGCTCGTCCACTTCTCATTTATGGAGGAATATGGTTCCCAGAGTATAAGTGCCAGACCTTATAATGACCTTCCAAGAATCAAAGAGGTCATCAGTCATGATCACATAAAAGGTATCGAGCAGGCTGTAGAGCTCTCAGAGATGGACATCCCAAACTACCTTATACTTGGTGAGATGCCATCACAGGGCATGACATCAAAAGTCTACATTGCAGAGGATCAGAGAGTCGGAAAGACAAAAGTGGCCCTCAAGATCATGAAACCGGAAGATGAGAAACATGCGAGACTCAGAAAGCTGGAAGAGAAAGGGGCTTCAAGTGTCCGGAAGATGTTTGAAAATGAGCTTGCGCAGCTGCAGAGATTAAGACACCCAAATATCGCTGACATAAGGGATTTTGGAGATTATCGTGGACGATTATTCATAACACAGAGGTATTATGAGCTCGGAAGTCTGGAAGATAACCTGACGACAGTCGATTTCAAGAGCACCTTGTTAGCCATACTTAGAGGGATGAGTTTCCTCCACAGTCTGGGCAGGGTACATAGAGACCTCAAGCCAGCAAACATATTCATGACAGGAGACGATGATGTTGCAGTTGTAGGTGACCTTCAGACCTGTCGACGGGTAGAGGATCTCCAACCACATAAAGTCGGGGAGGACATCTATGAAGGGTATGGCCTGACACATGGACTCTCCAGAGCGGCGCCTGAAGTGATTGAAAGACACTCATATGACCAGGCTGCAGACGTATATGGAATCGGCATGCTCATATGGAGCATGATGACAGGAAAAGACTATCTCAGACCTTTGACTTCTGAGGAAACCGAAGGAAAAAGCAAGGCCGAGATCCAGAGGATGTGGAATGAAAAGGTCTTCCACAGCCTCAAGGACCAAGCATCGCATGTTGACCTGCCGTCAAAACAATATAACAGGGTAGGTGAACTCGCAACACACTGCCTGGCATACTATCGAGAGTACCGGATACCGGATGCAACACAGGTAATGACCATAGCTGAATCCATATTCGAACCTCCAGAAAAAACTGTTGAACGGCTAATTGAGAGATATGGTCATGATCACGAAGTGATGGAGCTGCTCGTCAAAATATACAATCAACAGAAAGCAACATTCCAACAACCCCCTACGTTTCCCATCAATCCCTTTGAACCCATAAAAGGCAGAAAGAAATGATATTCTATCACGCAGGACACTCCATCTCCTCGCTCATGCTCTGGATTATCTCCAGCACGCCGAGAAGGTGATGAAGGGGTATGGCCTCATTCGGGTTCTTTGACATCATCTCGTATATCTTAGGCTTGACCTTGCTGTAATGCTTCTTCAGCACTATGACCTTGTTTATCTCAGGCTTGTAGTAGAGGTCATAGAATGTCTCGAATGATTTCTTCACCTCATTTATTATGGCGAGGACGTTCTTAGACGGGAACTTCCCTGACTCCTTGATATGCTTGCACACGTCACGGCAGCGGTCAGAGATGGTCTCGAGAAGGTTGACGATATAATAATAAGACTTGCCCCGGGAATCGTCCCTGTAGCCCTTCATCACAAGTATGCGCCTCATGAAGACACACAGCTTGTCTATGGACTGGTCAAGCATCATTATATGCTCGATCAGCGAATCATCCTTCTTCTCGACAGCCTCTTTGAGGTTCTCGATGATGTTCTTGACCTGGAGGATGAACTTGCGCTGGTTGGACTCAAACTCAGAATCGATGCCCTCAGCGATGTTCTTCAGGACACAGGCATCCTTGCCGTGGTCGATGATCTCGAAGCCCAGCATTATCCTGTTCACGCAGTCACGGACCAGAGGATAGACCTCAGGGTCGTTGTATGTGACGCGGATCACGTCATAACCCTGGATATAAGGCATGCCCAGGAGACGCTTGGCGAAATGGTCCTTATCTGTGAGGTGGACAGTCACCTCTTTCTTCTCAGGGACGCGGCCCCTGCTTACTATCAGAGAATGCCCTTTCTCGTCTACATCTATCTCTTCCCCGGGCTTCAGATTCAGCATCCTGGCCCAGCTGGAAGGAAGGCTCACTGTGAGCGTGTTCTGCCCCACCCGGTTTATCTTACGTTTCATTACAGATACAGTAGGATAAACTAGTATAAATACTTTTCGGTATGTAATTACATAATTACTAGTAATAATTGTAATTGGTAAAAATATATATTTACACCGGACCTATTAGTAATTACAAAAAGGTGCGGTGATGGGCGACAACGAAAAAACTGACAACACGACGAACATATGCTCGATATGCGGAAAGGCAGTGAAGAGGCCGGTCGAGGCGTTCGTCGAAATCGACAAGGACCTAT
>DUGW01000026.1 GCA_013331125.1 Candidatus Woesearchaeota archaeon
CTACGAACTCCCTCTTTATCGAATCGATGCAGCTGTCCATCCGTGTCACAAGCTCGTCCTTGTCCGCAGCTCGCGCCGCGCTCTTTACCTGTTTCATCAGGTCTATGCACTGCCTGAACAGCCTTATCAGGTCTCCTTCGAGGAGGTTTGTGTATTGCATCATCTCCTGGAATTCACATCCTGATGCCCATTTCCATACTATGAATGCCAGTCTCTTAATCGCTGCCTTGTTTATCGTCCTGAATGCGTAGCTGTCTCTTTTAAGTGCCTTCAATACCCGTCTGATGTTTGCTGTGTCTATGTCTACCCTGAAGCTGTCGTTCTTCTTCTCTTCATACACTATCGCCGCGACTATCAGTGTCAGCTCGTAGTTATCAAGGTCTTTCCATAGGTCATTGAAGAATATCTCTGTTACTAACATCTCCTGCGTGTATACATGCGTAGCGAACTGCCCTTTCCATGTCAGTGCGAAGCTCCTGCCTTCATGCTTTGATTTCTGCAGGTATTCCATCATCTCCAGTATCTTCCTTTTCTTCTGGTAGCTTGCCTTTGTCAGTGCTATCGCTTTTGAGCTTCCTGCCTGGAAGCATCCGAAGTTTGCCGTGAGTATCGTGTCTATCTGGCTGTCGTCGTGGTTGCCTATGATGTTAAGCACTGAGTTCACGCTCATCTTGAACTGTGAGACTATGGGTTCTGACTTCCCTGTCGTGATGTTCCTTATCTTCTTGAAGTTGGCGAATTTCCTGTCTATCAGTGCTATGGCTTTCCCTTCCTTGTCTATGCCTCTTCTTCCTGCCCTTCCTGCTATCTGGAAGTATTCCTGTGATGTGAGGTATCTGAATCCCCTTCCGTCGAACTTGTCCAGTGAGTTGAAGCATACTGTCTTTGCCGGCATGTTTATCCCGACTGCGAATGTCTCTGTCGCGTACAGGACTTTTATCATTCCCTGTTCGAACAGGTGTTCTATTATGTCCTTGAGTTTGGGTAATACCCCTGCGTGGTGGAATGCCACTCCTTTCCTGATGGTGCTCTGCAATAGTTTTGTCGTCTTGAGGTCGAATATCTGGTCAGCATTGGGACTTTTCCTTATCTCTCCCTGCATGTAGTTGACCACTTCTGCGCTCTCCGCCGCTGTGAGGAAGTTCTTGTTCCTTGCTGTCTCTTTTGCCTTTATCTCTGTGGCCATCCTTGAGAATACGAAGAACATCGTCGGGAGTCCTCCTGTGGCCTGCAGTTCATTTACCAGGTCCAGGTGTGTGGGTGCTCTTCCTTCTCCCATCGCTTTCCTGGCCTTCTTGCCCATGAACGCTCCATGCCCTCCTGAGCCCTGGCCTCCTTGGTATGCTCCGCCGTGATACCCTTTCCTTCCTTTTTTCCCCCGTCGCAGTCCCATGACCTGGTCGTATTCCGGCATCCTGTCCAGCTCTGCCTTTTTCCTCACCTCTTCCAGGTCTGTTATCCCGAGGTCTGTGTCAAAGACATAGTGTGCCAGCGGCACTGCCCTTTTGCTGAACTCGACGACATCCACTGTGTGGTGTTTTATCGTCTGTATCCAGTCTGCGAATTCCCGGGCATTCGGTATCGTTGCGCTTAAGCACAGGAACCTGACATTATCAGGCGAGAATATTATCGATTCTTCCCATACTGTCCCTCTCTCCACGTCTGATAAGAAGTGGATCTCGTCGAAGACCACGTAAGAGACATCAGATATCGAAGGGTCGTTCGTCATTAGCATGTTCCTGTATATCTCTGTGGTCATGATCAGCACCTGTGCTGTCGGGTTGATGACTATGTCTCCTGTCATCATGCCTACCTTGTCATCTCCGTACTCGTGCCTGAACTGCTTGAACTTCTGGTTGCTGAGCGCCTTTATCGGTGCTGTGTAGATTATCCTTTTCCCTTCCTTGATGTCTGTGTCTATGATATAATCTGCGATCAGTGTCTTTCCTGTACCTGTCGCTGCTGACACGACGACTGAATGGTTGTTCAAGAATGAGTTTATTGCCTCTTCCTGGAATGGGTCTAATGTGAACTGTTTGTATTGCATGAGGGTTTACCCGCTTTGATTATTTATAAATCTATGGTTGGTCTCTTCGGTCTTGGCCTCTCTTCGCTATCTTTATATACATCCTTCCTGATATCCTCTCCATGTCATACTTCAGTCTCATGCTTGCGCCTCTTGAAGGCATCACTGGTCCTTCTTTCCGTTCTGTCTGTCATAAGTATGGTGCTGACCTGACTTTCACTGAGATGTCCCGCATAGATGCTCTTGCCAGGAACAACCAGAGCACTCTCTCCCGTCTTTCAATCCACAGTGATACACCCACTGTCATCCAGCTTTTCGGTCTTAAGGAGTCTGACTTCTCAAAGTTCTTGAAGTCTTTCTCTCCTCCTCCTGGTTTCCGTGGTTTCAACCTGAACCTTGGCTGTCCGGCATCTGGTATCATCAGGCTCGGCATGGGTTGCGCTATGATCAGGAGGGTTGCCAAGACCCAGAAGATAGTGAAGGTGTTCAGGGACTTGGGTTTCCCTGTCTCTGT
>DUGW01000062.1 GCA_013331125.1 Candidatus Woesearchaeota archaeon
TAGCCCCACTCATTGTCATACCATCCGACAACCTTGACAAGGTTGCCGTCGATGACCTTGGTCAACTTCGAGTCGAATATACAGGAATGGGGGTTGGTCACGATGTCTATACCGACAATAGGATCCTCTGTGTACTGGAGGATGCCCTTAAGATGGTGATTAGCCACATTCTTGAACAGATTGTTGATCTCCTCAGCAGTCGTCTTCTTCTTAAGGACCACATTCAGGTCAGTGATCGAACCGTCAGGCACAGGGACCCTCATAGCGACACCATCCATCTTCCCGTTAAGAGACGGCACTACAAGACCGATGGCCTTGGCAGCACCTGTACTTGTGGGAACGATAGAGACAGCAGCTGAGCGTCCTCTCCTGAAATCCTTGTCCTGAGGAGCATCAACAAGCCTCTGGTCTCCGGTGTAGGCATGGATAGTGGTCATAAAACCATGCTCGATGCCGAAATTGTCCTCAAGAACCTTGGCCATAGGAGCCAGGCAGTTAGTGGTGCAGGAAGCATTGCTCACGATGATATCCTCCTTGGTCATGTCATGCTCGTTGACACCCATGACGATGGTCTTGACAGGATCCTCGCCTGCATCACACTTACAAGGGGCAGAGACAAGTATCTTCTTCGCACCTGCAGCGATATGCTTCATGGCATCCTTCTTCTTCGTGAACCTGCCGGTGCTCTCAACGACGACATCGACATCGAACTTCTTCCAGGGAAGCTTCTCAGGATCTTTCTCAGAGACGACCTTGATCTCCTTGCCGTCCACAATCAGAGAGTCAGCGGTGAACTTGATGTCATGGTCGAAACGACCGTGGACCGAGTCATACTTGAGAAGGTAAGCGAGATTCTCTGTGCTCGTCAGGTCGTTGATGACGACGAAATTTATCTCCGGGTGGTCGATGCCTGCCCTGAACACCATCCTTCCGATGCGCCCGAAACCGTTTATCGCAACATTCACCATTTATAACACCTCATCTTTCCTGAATACTCATCGAATCATGACCAAAATGATCATCCGCTCTTTCATCTTTTCATCTGAACGCCTTACTTATCGCAAGGTCATGAGCATCAAAATAATTCTTTATGAATATCTTCCAGTCAGCGAGATTGGATATCTCCTTCGCCAGCATCTTCTGCTGGACACGCTACTGGGCATTGAAATTAGTGAACTTGTAGAGAATCTCTGCAAATTCAGAGACGACCTCTTCATCATCACGACGGAACCTGTCAAGGACAAAGATGCCTGAGTCAGCAGATGTCTTGGTCTTGAGGAAACGCCCGAAGCCGCTAAGGTCTGTGTTCAGCGACGGGACGCCTACAGCAGCAGCCTCAAGAGGGGTGTAACCCCAAGGCTCGTAGTAGGAAGGGAAAAGCCCGAAATGGCAGGCGTTCATCGCATCATAATACTGGAGATCAGTAAGGCCGTCCACGCCTGTAAGGTATATCGGATAGAAGACCACCTTCACACGGTCATCAGGATTGTTGTCAAGACCTGTCTTCCTCAGGTCCTGGATTATCGCATCACTGTCTTCGTATGGGATGTTATGGGTCGACAGAGGGGGATTGCCGGTCTTGATGAAATTAAGCTCCCTCCTCTTGATGGCGCCCATGATCTTCTGGCTGAAGACATCCTTACCTATGCTCTCAGCAGTGATCTTCTTGCTGCCGACCTTGATTATGTTGGTCACGATGTTGGTCTCGACGTCATGCAGGTTCGCATGTATGAAATCCCTGAGTTCGCGGAAAGCGATCTTGTTGTTAGAGACATCCGCCTTTGTACCATGCACCTCCCTAGGGACCCAGAAGAAACAGACAACAGTCCTGGTCATACCCTCTGCCTTCATGCGGTCATTGAGACGCGCCATGGCCCTGATAAGAAGATTGATGCCCTTGTTCTTGTACTCGTACCTGCCGACCATGAACATAAGACAGGTGTCACTCACGTCAAAATACTGATAGGGAAGGAAATAATACCTGAGGAACTCTTCGATAGCCTTCTTGTTGGTCTTATGCGAGACAGCAAGATCCTCATATGTCGGCATCTTGCTCATGTCAAGACCATTCAGCAGAAGGACATCGGCCTTCCTGCCCAGAAGATGCTCGGCCTCGATCGCGGTTATCTCAGACACCGTCGTGAAAGCCTCAGCATTCTTTGCACAGGCACGCTCCATGCTCCATTTAGGAACAACGTTGAGATCATGCGCTGCCTTTTCAGGATCGATATTCTCAAGATTGCCGTAAAGGTCATGGCCAGACTCTGCAAGCGCCCTGCCGAGCATCGTCGCATGCGTCGTGAAGATGGTGCCTACCTTGACTTTGTTGCTCTTGAGATAAAGCATCGCACCGCCGGCAAGCCATTCATGGCAGTGACAGACAAACCTTGCACGACGGTCACTTTTCTTCGCCTCTATGATCTTCTCCACAAGCCTTCCGACAGCAGAAGACCAGACGACGGGCTCATCAAAATCATAGCCTGCATAGAGAGAATCGACCTTGAACTTGTCCCAGAGATCTGTCTTCAGCCGGTCCTTGTTCGGCCAGTATCTGCTGAAGTCTACCAGGATGGTCTGAGGGTCACCTTTGATCGCCCATTTCCCATAATGGCAGGTGATACCTTCACCTTTAAGCTCATCAAAAACATGCCTGAGATACTCAGGAGGATCCATCTCATTAAGATCAATCTCAGCATCCTTCTCAAAATA
>DUGW01000143.1 GCA_013331125.1 Candidatus Woesearchaeota archaeon
TATGTGCCAGACTTTATGACAGTGCCCTTGCCGATGACGACAGTGCCTTTGATGACTGCTCCGGGCTCGACAACACCGTCGATGCGGGACTCTTCGATCCTCCTGAGGAAAAAGACATTGGCCTCAAGGAGGTTCCAGGGATAAGTGATAGGGATCCAATAATCCTCGACCTTCTGGCAGAAGACCTTATCAGTCTTGATTAGCTCGCCAAGAGCACAGGTTATCTCATACTCACCACGCGCAGTCTTGCCCCTGGTCTTCATGAGAGCAAGGAGTCTCTTGTCCATCACCCAGATGGCAGTGTTGGCAAGATTGGATTTCGGCTTGGCAGGTTTCTCCTCGATATCTGTGACATTGCTGTCAGCGTCGACAGTGAAGATGCCAAACCTTTTCGGGTCGTCGACCTCTTTCGCAAGACAGGCATACCTGTGCTTCACGAGGCTGCTCAGGTCTTTAGGCGAGATGATATCATCTCCGGTAAGTATGATGAAACGGTCACGGATAAAAGGCTCTGCACAGAGGACGGCGTGGCCAGTACCAAGCTGTTCAGTCTGCTCGACATACCTAAGACGGATACCCTTGTAACTGTCACCCATGGCAGCGATAATCTGCTCTTTAAGGTGGCCGACAACAATTATCGCCTCGTCAATCAGCGGTTGCGCAGCATCAAGGATAGTCGTGAGAATATTACCTTCGAGGATAGGGAGAAGAGCCTTGGCCTTTCCAGCTGTCAAAGGTTCGGTCCTCGTGGCCTTGCCTGCAGCAAGGATCACTGCCTGGATCGGTCTTGTGTCGCCTGCCATATTACTCACCTATCACCCTCTGTATCTCAGCAGAGATGTTCTCTGCGATAGTATCAGCCTGAAGCTGGGTCTTGGCCTCGACCATGACACGGCACTTATTGGAGGTGCCTGAATAACGTACAAGCACGCGGCCTTCAGAGCCGAGGATGGTCTCTGCAGAAGATATCTTCTCCTGCACGGTAGGAAGAGAATCAATAGGAGGCTTATCCTTGACCTTCACACCGACAAGAGTCTGCGGATAAGAGGTCATCACCTTGGCAAGCTCAGACATCGGCTTACCAGAGGTCTTCATGAGAGCAAGCACCTGCAATGCTGAAAGTGTGCCGTCACCAGTGGTGGTGCGGCTGAAGAATATCATATGGCCGGACTGCTCCCCGCCGAGCATGTAGTTGTTATTACGCATCTCCTCGACGACATAACGGTCACCCACCTGGGTGGTCACTACATTTATGCCATGCTTTGCCATAGCCTTGAAGAAACCGATGTTGGTCATGACAGTCACCACCACCGTATCCTTGTCAAGCTTGCCACGGCGCTTCATATCAAGAGCACACATGGCCATGATATGATCACCATTGACGACATCACCTTTCTCATCAACGACTATGAGACGGTCAGCATCGCCATCCAAGGCAATGCCGAGGTGAGCCTTATGCTCAAGCACAGCCTTACCAAGAGTCTCAGGGAAAAGAGCGCCGCAATTGTCATTTATGTTAAGACCGTTAGGATAATTGTTCAGGACGATGACCTCAGCACCCAACTCGCGGAAGATAGGAGGAGCGACCTTATAGGCAGCGCCATTCGCGCAGTCAAGCACAAGCTTGAGGCCTGCGAGAGACATGTTCTTGATGGAGTTCTTCGTGAACTCGATATACCTACCGGCAGCATCATCGATCCTTATCGCGCGGCCGACACGGGTGCCATTGACAGAAGAGGTATCTATAGGCTGATCCATCACATCCTCAATCTCCTCTTCAAGCGCGTCCGGAAGCTTGAACCCATCCTTATCAAAGAACTTGATACCATTATCGCCCGGAGGGTTATGAGAGGCGCTTATCACAATGCCGACATCACACGCAAAACCATTGGTGAGATGCGCGATAGCAGGAGTAGGCATAGGACCAACAAGGAAGACATCGACACCTGCACTGCAAAGGCCAGATGTCAGGGCATATTCAAACACATAACCAGAAAGCCTTGTGTCCTTGCCGATGACAACCCTTACCTTTTCGTTGTCCGGCTTTTCGAGGCGTTTCCTGAAGACGACAGCAGCTGCCTGACCCAATTTCAGTGCAAGATCCGCAGTCATAGGATACTGGTTTGCCTTGCCACGTATGCCGTCAGTGCCGAAAAGTCTCCTCATGATGATCACCACATATCTGCGTCATTAATGTCTTTGATGCGTCTGTAAGTGTAAAAGTTGGTACGCACCAAAGTCTTATTGAAGTCAATAGGTCTGTGTGGTCGAAACTTCCCAGCATTCCCAGCAGAAGGAGTTTCCACCTGTTTTTGGCCTGTTGAGGTATTCATGCGAAAAACAGAGGTATATAAATACTATTAAAAAATCTTTAGTATCAGTATGAAAAAATTTATAAAGGTTAATAAAAGACCATAGTCACATGCAGGTAGTAGAGGAAAAACACCAGAAGACGTACGCCCTGAAGGCAGCAGACCTGGAGATAGGACATATGAGAGCCCTGGGCTCAAGACTGGCAGCGGAGATAGTCAATGCAATAGCAAAGAAAGAGAAATACCCCAAACAGATAGCGAAAGAGCTGGGAGAGAACGAGCAGAAGGTCTACTACCACATAAGGAACCTCGAGAAGGCAGGAGTGATAAAGATAGTCAAGCAGGAGATGGTGCACGGAGCCATCGCGAAGTTCTACAAGATAAAGGCACCGGCACTGGTGCTTAAGTTCGGAGATCTGGTACCATCACAGAAGATAAGACCAGAAGAGGAGAAGGTGGCGAACTTCCTGTATCCCTTCATCGTAGATGGACAATTGAATGCACGGATCATCGTCGGAAGCCCAGACCCACACGGACCAGACAGGGCACGTTCCAGGGACGGGTATTACGGGATGGACCTCGCACTCTTCCTCGGGACATTCATGACATACGTGCCGCAGATAAACGTAAGGCTGGACACAGAGACACAACAGGAAGAACTGAAAGAGAACCTCATACTGATAGGAGGACCGATAGTCAACAAGGTGACAGAGGTGTTCAACAGGCACCTGCCAGTGCATTTCGCACACGACAAGAACATATACTCAAAGATATCAAAGACTTCGTATTCAAGTGACGAGACAGGGATAATAGTGAAGATAAAGAACCCATTCAAC
>DUGW01000181.1 GCA_013331125.1 Candidatus Woesearchaeota archaeon
ACAATCGTGATACCGATGGCAAGACCGGCTGCCAGACCTATCAGCGCTCCAGCACCAAGCTTAGCCCAGAAACTGGGCGATTCCTTCTTGAAATATGTGAATACCACAGCATACCTCTGGCTGCCAAGAATGGCGCTGTTATCCTTAGAGCGGATATCTTCCAGAAGCTTATCTGTGGGTATATTATCTGTGAAGTATTCATAATAGCTAGGATAACGATCATCTCTCTTGAAGTTGATCTTCTGGGTCATGGTAAAGTAAGGGAATTCGGCCAAGGCGGCTTCCTTATCCTCGAATTGGAGAAGGCCGCATATATGACAGAACTTCTTGCCCTCGCTGAAGAGTACCTGCTTACCCTCGCCAAAATTATACCAGCACTGCTTCATGAGTTCAGCAATCTGCTTACGCTGATCATTAGGAGAGCCCTTCTTTATGACCAGGTACTGCGTCGGGCAGTCGATGTTCTCTTCCCTGGCGACACCACCAGACATGAAACTAGGGACGGGAAGCTTCTTGAGGCGGGCATAAGAGACGACAGACTTCTGGCACCGTGTGTTCAAGGCCTGCTCTTCAGCAGTGGCGCGGATCTTCATAAGGATGAATATAAAGATGATTATCGTGATTGCCATGAGTATGGCTGCAGTCAGGGCAGTGAATGTCTCCATGCCCATCTTTCTCCTGAACAGTACAATCGACTTTTTTCTCTTATCCCTTGGTATTTTCTTCTTCATGGTGTGATCCTAATCAGTTAAGCATTACAGAGCAGTATTTATATTCTGAACCTGGTGGTTTCGTGTCAGCTAAATTATTAAGTTGAGCAACATGGATCTCAACCTTGGTCGTTCCGCCTTTGCCAGGATTCAAAAGGCCGACACCAAAACCATAAATGGCTGAAGCAGTCACGCCTATGCCCCCAAGACCGCCTAATGCGAGGGTCCCTAAACTCATGTATCCGCTGGCCAGTGCTATGGTCATACCGACAGGGCCCGTAGCATAGACTGCCATAGCTACCAAAGCACCTTTTGCGCTTTTCCAAGCACTTGCCATAGCAGAGGGCTTGTAGACATCAGCGCGCCAAAGGACTGCGTAGGTCTTATCCATATTCATCGCCATCTTCAGTTGTGCTTCACCTTCTTTTATCTTGTTGATGGCCTGGACATCATCTGTCTGAGAGCCAGAAAGGAACTCAAAGAGTGAATATTTCTGACCAGGAACGCGATTCTTGACAGCCCAATAAGCCATCCCCTCAAACTTATAACTCTGTTCTTCAGCAAGTTGCTTGAACTTAGGTGTGAAATCAATCTCTGCACATAAAAGACAGAATCGGTCAGACGTGCTCGAGGCTATGCCTCCTGCCTTGAAGGGATCAAGATTTCCAGCACCCGTCTTTGACCAACAGTCAAGAATCTCGTTAGCAATCTTGGATTTCACAAGATCATCGATTATCTTGCCACCTCTCACAGTGGTTGCGTCAGCATCTATCTTCAGTTCCCTCCTAGGACACTCAAGACTAACCGGTATGTTGACTAACCTCTTCGATTTAGAATACACAGTGGCCATCTGGGCAGCGGCGAAGAAGCTCGTCTGGCATTTCTTGTTGTCGCCGATCTCGGCCTGCTTCAACCAGATAATGGCACCTACAAAGATCAAAGTAAGTCCTCCCACAAGGGTTATTATCAATACTGTGAGAGAGTTGAAGGTCGCCTTCTTCGACCTGAAGGGCCTAATCCTCGTCTTTATATTCCGTTTTGGTCTCATGTTCTTGTGTTATCTTTCGTATAATCTTGACGTCTAGTTGAGCAGTATAGAGCAGTACTTCTTGTCCGAACCAGCAGGCTTTGTGTCAGCAAGATTGTTTAGCTGGGCGATATGGATCTCAATCTTTGTCGTGCCTCCAGATTCTGGAGATACAATACCTGCACCGAAGCCATATATTGCAGCAGCAGTGGGAATCGCCTTTGTCGCGAAAACAGCCGCGCCAACAAGGACTGATCCTGTGCCTAATGTCGCAGCCATCAAAACAGTCGCACCGGCAGCAATCACTGTCGCTATCAGAGCACCCTTGAGACTCTTCCACATCCTGGCAGAGGCAGAAGGCTTGTAGACATCAGCACGCCAAAGAACTGCCCATATCTTGTTCATGTTCATATCTTTCCCGAAACTGCTCTCGCTCTCCTTGACCTTCTGGATGGCTTCAGCATCATCTACCTGACCGCCGGTCATGTACTCATACAATGTGAACTTCTGGCCAGGTATGCGCGTCTTAAGCGTGTAGTAAGCCATGTCCTTGACCTGATAATTCTGCTCTTCAGCAAGCGTCTTGAATTTAGGACTGAATTCCATCTCAGCACAGATAAGACAGAAACGGTCATCAGTGCTCTCGAACACGCCGCCAGCCTTGAAAGGGTCCATCTTGCCGGCACCGGTCTTTGACCAGCAGTCCATGATCTCCTGCGCAATCTTGCCCTTGACAAGATCGTCGATTATCTTACCGCCACGCAAAGTCGTGGCGTCAGCATCAATCTTGACGTCACGTCTAGGACACTCAAGACTCACAGGTACATCCATCAACCTCTTGGACTTCGAGTAGACCTTTGCCATCTGCGCAGCTGCGAAGAAACTCATCTGGCACTTCTTGTTGTCACCGATGTCAGCCTGCCTCACCCAGATGGTGGCGCCGATGAATATCAGCAGAAGACCGGCCACAAGAGTGACTATGAAGACAGTGAGCGTATTGAAATGCGCCTTTCTCGATCTCAATATCCTCCTATAGCTCATTTAAGCACTCCATACAAAGACTTCCGTATGATGAAAAAAAGCAGAAGACCTGCAAGAGTCAGGACCAAGACAGCAATGACCTTCCACATAGCAGTCTCTTCAGCCCTCTTATCACGAAAAACATTGATCTTCCCGATGTCCGATTCTTTTTTCATTCCCATAATATATCACCGACAAACTTATCATGCTTCAGCTACAGATGAAAATGTTCATGGTCAAAAGACCTCTATTGGTAGGCAGGAAAAAAGACTCTGAATTACCAGGCATATTACTGGTGCATTCCCTGTTGCTGAAATAAAAAATCTGGTCTTCGGCCTTCTTGGAAGTGCCGGCCTTGATCTCATACTTGACCTGCCAGACATTCACAGTGCTGTTGAGGATCTGCTGGATCGCCTCACGCATATAAGAACAGGACAAAGTGCCGCCCTCACAGGTTATCGTCCCGCCGATTTCAGGCCATTCAGCACAGTCAGTCATGAGGTCCTTCAGGGCAGTCCCGCGGCAGGCCTCAGTCGTGGCGTCCATAAGCGCGATGCCGAGATTAGACGTGAGCTGGGTCCTGGAAAAGCTCTGACGCACCTCAGGAGGCTTCTTAAGGACGACAAACTTCACAGCGAACAGCACTCCGATGATGAGAAGGATGACAACTATCATAAGTCCGAATATCTCCATCTGGCCTTTCCTTGATCGTATATTTCTTTCCATCTTCTTCATCATGGCAATCATTGGAAATTGGTTATCTCGAGCACACCGAAATAATAGGCGTCCTCAGTCGCATTGTAAAGCGAAATAGGAACATTAGTCACAGGAGCAGAGATGAAATCAGGCTTCTCATTACGGTAGATCGTGTAGTTGCTTCCCTGAGGATAGATCTGAAGGATGCGGATCTGGGTATTGCCCAACTCCCTCATGTAGAGCATACCGGCACGGGGATCCTCACGCACCTTAGAGAGACCGACGACCTTGTAGAGGTCAAAACAGCTGGCCCTGACGACATTGGACTCAGTGCACTGAA
>DUGW01000089.1 GCA_013331125.1 Candidatus Woesearchaeota archaeon
GAATAAAGCCCTGTGTCTGCAATCTGTCCTGAGACGACATCGCAGTTCTTCTCGACTCCTGACCCTTTCCATTCCCTCTTGGTCCCCTGGATGACTACTTCTCCTGGCTCGTAGGTGCATATTCCTGTTGTCTTGCCTTTTTCACAGTTCACCAGGAAAGTGCCTACCTCTGCGCTTGTCCAGTCGAACTTCTTGCTGGTTGTTGCGGCCAATAGTTTCCTGTATTTTGTTATTGTAGCAATATATCTTCCCGCAGTTATCTGCTTTGTCGTCCTTGTGAAATCCTCTTGTTTTACCTTGAATTCTCCTGCTGCGCCTGCCATCGCCTTTGTGTTTGGCCACTGGTCTGCAGCCATGAATATCATCTCTTTGAGTCCTGCTTCGTTTATCCTCTCTCCCACGACTGTTGCTGCCTCTGCAGGGTATATCTTTTGGTTGTGATGGTTCATTACCTTGTCTATCACCAGGTATTTTGTGTATTGACAGTCTCCTGTGCATGTTGTCGCGTCTTTCGGCAGTTCGTTTGATACCAGCACTCTCACAACGTTAGAGTCTCCTGGCTCGAACGGGTTGTTTTGGTTGTCCGGCCTTACGGGTTCTGCCTTGACTATCACTGCTTGTCCTGCTTTAGGGACCTCTATTCCGCATTTGTATGACAGGTCTGATATCCTGAATGAGCATCCTGCGTCTGGCAATGGTGATCCTATCTCTCTTACGTCTCCTAGTGCTGCTCCTGATACTGTCTCTGGGCTTACCATCGTCCCTTGGAACACCTGTCTCCCTGATGGTCCTGCCGTCGGTACCTGGAATGGTCTCCATTCTATCCCTGCCTGGTCATATCTTAGCGGCAGCCCTTGTGGATGTACATATAGCACTTCGTCTGTGCAGAACTTTCCTTGTCCTAATTGTCCGGTTGTCGGGCATGTGCCGCTCTGGTGGTGTGGTATGTATAGTTTGAGCTGTCTTCCCAGGTCTGTGTATCTCTTCCCTGTTATGTCATGTGATCCGTCGCATGGCTCGTTTCCTGGGCAGTTGGGTCTTGTGGATGCCAGCAGGAATAGCTTGAATTCTATGTTTGCTCCTGCTGATATTGAGTATCCTATCCTGTAGACATATTTTGCGTATCCTGTGTTTGCGTCGTATGCCTGCCATCTCCTTGTGACAGGGAACACCAGTGCTGTCGTGTTGATCGGCATCGTGATTGCCTGTTCGAACAGTGATTTCCAGTCTGTGGGCCATTCTCCTGTGAACATAAATATGCATGCGTCATGCGCTATGTTCTGCGCGTTGAATGTCGTCGAGAACAGGTTGTTGTTTCCGTATCTTGCGTTTGCGTCTGCTATCACTCCTGTGGATGCGCTGTGTATCGCTCCGAATATCCCTCCTATTCCTCCGCTTCCTATCCTGTTTCCGCTGCCTCCTGCTCCCATCCTGTTCATTATGCAGCTGATTATCTTCATCAGCAGGTCGCATATGTATTGGCTCATTATCGCCCTGCATTGTCCTGCTGATCCGTCTCCTGTGAGCATTATTGATAATAGGCATGTCTGCAGAGCCCGTAGGAAGTTCCTCAGGTGCTGCATCCAGCTTATCATCGCGCTGAGGCATAGTGTGAGTAGTGAGTCTATGAAGTTTCCTGCCGGCTGCGCCAGGTATTGTCTTGTCGGCTCTCCCAGCAGGTACATTATCTTCCTGTACTGCTCTTCCAGCTCTTTCGGCACCTCTGTGGGCTGTTTACCTGGGGCGAAGTACTGGCCGCACATCCTTACGAAGCTTACCCCTGTAGCTCCCACTCCGACTATGTTCTTTGCATTGACCTCGTCGCATAGGTCTTTTCCGAATTCTATCATACCTTCCTTGAATGTGTCCTGGTCTTTGCTTGGGTCTGCATTGTCCCTTTCCGGGAAATGTGCTGCCAGGTCCTTGTTGGGGTCTACAGGTACCAGGTATGTCCCTGTGGTTATCGCCACCCTTCCTTCTGTGTCCATCGTGCCTATCGTCCCTTTGACCTGTGATGATGAGTAATATCCTCTCTTGACCTGCTGCGCCGTTCCTTTCTCGTCTATGTCCACCATGTATGCTACGTCGTCATTGACCTTGCTCCTCTGACCGACCGGGTAGTCTTTCTTGTATTTCAGCCCGTCTACGATGACTGTCTGCACCCTCTTTGCATTGCCTTTTGGTGTGCATATGCCTGTGAGTCCTGTGGTTATCTGCGTGCCTGTTCCGCATTCTGCCGCTTCTGGGTGTGACAGACAGTATGACAGTTTCATCTCGCTCTGGAACATCATCCCCCATTGCCATGCGTCCATGTATTCCCATGGGCAGCATGATGGTTGGTATAGGTGCCCTTTCTCGCATTTCTTCTTCTCTTCTGCGCTTCCTTTTGTGTAGAAGTTGTACATCTCCTCTATTGCAGACCTTCCCAGGTCTGCGAACTGGCAGTCGCTCTTTGACATTGCCCAGTTGGGGTTTATGTAGAATCCTTTCTCGTATGGCATGACAAGGTCATATCTTGGTTTCGGCAGTTTCGGCGCCTCTTTCCTTGCCACTGTGGTTATCGGCTTTCCTGAACTGGTCGTTGATGTTGCCTGTTGTGCGCTCTTCGGTGCTGCTCCTTTTGGTGCCGGTGTCCGCGAGGTTGTGGTCTGTCCTTGTGCAGGAGTCGTTGCTGGTGCGGGCTTTGGTGGGTCGGCCATCCCTGTTATGAGGTTTCCCATCCCTCCCTTAGCTATCGCCTCTGCTCCTGCCTCTGTCACATCACTCATCGCCATCCCTGTTATCAGGTTGAATGATGGTTCTGTCTCCTCGATGACTGGCAGTGATGCTGATTCTCCGTCAAGGTCTGTGATTGCGCTTCCTGTCCCTCCTGTGCCTCCGCAGTATTTGCAGTAGTCTCCTCTTCCGTCAGATGATGAGCACCATGCCGTGTTCTTTGAGCACTTGCTGTTTGACTTCTCGTTCATTATGTCAAGCGCGCTCGCATAGTCTGTGCATTGGCAGCCCCATGTCGTTCCCTGGCTTGTAGTCGCCACCCACACCTTTCCGGTGTATATCACGACTTTTGAACCTACCAGCGGGTTCTGTTTTGCAGAGTCGGCATATCTCCAGTAGCAACTTTTTGTTCCGCCGATGGTTTTTGAGTACGGCTTGCAGTCAAGCGCGACTTGTGCTCCTTTTGCTGTCTGGCTTGTGTAGATATATGATCCTGGGAATTGGAACTGTGGGCTTGCCTCTGTCTGTGGCACTGATCCGCTGCTGCTTCCGCTCTGCCCTGCCTGTCCACTTGTCCCTGTTGTTGTTGTCGTCCCTTTGAACTCTGCCTTCTTTGCCTTTGTCTCATCTGAGCAGCAGAAATAATCATTATAGTCTAGTTTGCATACCTCTGTCTTGCACTCTCCATCTTTAGTGCATTCTGCTGATGTCCATAACCCTGGTGGTTTTGCGTATGTCCCTCTGCACTGGCAGCTCCATCCTGGATTGTCATCTTTGCATTTCTGGTCTCCGAACTTCTTTCTCTGTGCAGCTACTGAGCAGCAGTAGTAGTTGTTCTTCAGACCTGTGCATTTTTGTGTCGTGCAGTTGTTCTCTTCTGTGCACATACTTGATGTCCACGCGTCTTTTGATGCCAAGCATCCGCAGCTCCATTTCTCTCCTGGCTTGTTATCTGCTGCCCATTGGTAGCATGCCTCTTCTCCTTTCACTGCTCCCAGCAGTTCTGCTGCAGTCTCTACGCAGTAATAGGCTGAGAGTTCTGATGTGCACAGCCCTTTGTCTGGGTAGCATTTGTTTGCTGCTTCGCATTTCTGATGTGGATGGTCTTTCTTCCATTGTGTCTGTGTGATTGAGCATCTGTATGTGGAAGTTCCGATGCTCTTCTGCGAGCATTTTATCTCAGCAGTCCTTATCCCTGGTGTCTGTACGCTTGCCAGTGATGTCGACTCTGTCCCTCTGCATTGTCCGTCATTGCAGCTCTGTCCTCTCTTGCAGAACAGGTGTTGCGGGTTCGGGGCGTTGGCTCCTGCCACTGTTGTGCATCTGCAGAATGGTTCGTTGATGAACTGATTCTGTACGCATGGAGTTATGTCTGCGCACTTTCCGTCAGTGCCGCATCTCTGTCCTGGCTTGCATGTCGGTGAAGTTGGGTCCATCCCGCATATGCATTCTTTGATCAGGTTCACGTCTTTCTGGCACTGTCTTGCCGCCCTTGCTGATGCCTCTTCGACATATCTCCACGGGTTCGGTTTCTTTGCCGTTCCGTATGCCTGTATTATGAAGTGCTGCAGTGTAGGTACTGGTGGGCATGTTATCCTGTCGCAGAACAGGTGCCATTTATCTGTTATCCATTTCTCTTTCTGTATCCATAGTGCGCATGTCTTGCATGTCTCTTTCGCTTCGTCTGAGTCTGCGAACTCGACTGTGCATGCTCCCTGTTCTGTCCCGTCATCCCATTTGGCCAGCAGTTCCATCTTTCCCTGTTTTATAAGGGTGGCTATGCCTCCTCCGCCTTTTGACAGTGCTCCGAGCGCTGATGTGTATTTGCAGTAATAGTTCCTCATGGCCTGGATTATGAACTTCGAGAAGAATGATAATAGGCAGAAACCGAGTGTTATCTTCGCTATGTATCTCAATGGTTTCTCTATTGCGTCAAGTATCATGAGTGTCTTGTTTATCATCACCACTGCTGCCTGTAGCAGTCCTTTGGGTATCAGTGACGGGTCTACCCTTTCGTCTAACTGTATCTTGAGTTCTACGCATTGCCTCTGTGATGTCGGTACCTGCATCGCCTGGCTGGCTCCGAATGTCCCTGCTGCTCCTGAGCTCTGTGCCGCGTATTGTTTTGCCAGTTCTGGGCTCCTGAACTGTATGTCAAGCTGCAGCATGAGCCTTACGCATCCTGCCCATTTCCAGCATTCTCCTTTCCTGTGCTGTGAGAGGTTCTTCTCCCTCTCGAAGTAGGTCTTTCCTTCTGGTATCTGTGGCCTGAAGTTCACCAGCACGAATCCTTTTGATGCGTTGTTCTGCCTGAATGTGGGCGTCGCGCCGAGTATCCAGTTGGAATCGTATTTTGATGCCTCTTTTGCTCCTAATGTCGCTGGCCTGACGTCTATCCTGTTGACTGTGACATTGTGTCCCATGCCTCCGCCCTGCCATTTGAGTTCGTAGCCGAATCCGTATGCTGCTACTCCTTCAAGAAGCTCTCTTGTATTGATCACATTTCCTCCAGGCTTGATCTCGACCTGGAAGTAGTTGCCTTGTGCGCATGGCTGGTATAGTATCTGTGACGTTACCGGTTCTGATTTCCTTCCCAGTCCGTCGACAGCTATGAGTGTGACTGTTGTCGGTGTCCCCTGTCCCTGGCCGTATGCTCCTGCCTGTCCCTGCGCGTATTGTCCTGTCTGGTATTGCTGCGCTCCTCCGTATCCTGGCTGGCCGTACGTGCCCTGCTGTCCGTATGCTGGTTGTTGTCCGGGTGCGCCTCCGTATGGCTGCCCTGCCCCATATTGTGCGTCTGTCGTCGGTTGTCCTGCGAATGTTGCCATCATTGTCGCTGCGACTGTCGTCTGCAGTTCGACATCTGCTGACCATGTCCCGTTGGGTCCTACAGTCACTTTCTTGTCTGGCTGCATCGCTGTCCCGTTGAGTGCCTGCAGGTTCTTGTTTACGTATATCCAGACCTCTCCGATAGGTTTGTTTATCTGGCCGTCTATCTTGATCTCGCTTGTCATCGCAGGGCTGAACCATTTCTGCAGGTCTGTGGCCGTAGGCCAGAGTATCTTCGGCACCTCAGAGTCGACATACACTTCGAATGATTCCTCGAACTTGTTCCCTGCCACGTCCTCGAACACCAGTTTTATGTTGTTCCTTCCGTCGAACAGGTTGTTTATCACCTCTGAGAACTCCACTGATTTGTTCGCTGTTGTCATGTATTTCTTTGTGTCTTTCAGTGCCGGGCTCTTTGGGACTATCTTTGCTCTTGGAGGGACCACTGTGCCGTTGGGCGGTGTCGTCACTGTCAGCTTCGCTGATCTTGGCCCTTCATTCCCTGCAGTGTCCATCGCGCTGACCTGGTAGTTGTAGGTCGTAGCTGTGCTTACGTTTGTGTCCTGGAATGTCAGTGTGGGCGACATAACCTCTGCTATCGGTCCTCCAGAGACGTCTGACCTGTAGATGAGATATGAGTATGTCTCTGATTCTGTGCTTGTTCCTGTGAGGAACTGCATCCCTGTCATCTGGTTCCCGAAGACGCTCTCCAGGATGAATGCTGCTCTGCCTGTAACCATAGGTGCGGTGCCATACCCTGGCGTGCCATATGCTCCTGTCATGCCCGCTGCTGGAGCTCCGTATGTCTGACCGTAAGGGCTGTATGCTCCTCCGAGTCCTCCTCCGTATGGGTTTCCGTATCCTCCTCCTATCGGGTTTGTCCCGTAGGGGTCTAGTATCTGGTCATAGTTTGGTCTTGATTCGCTTATCTGTGTCTTGTTCGGGTGTTTCACCGCATCCCATTCTATGGATACTGCGTTGGGTTCTATGCTTCCGTTCCTGAGGTTCTCTACCTGCAGCGGTCCCTGTGTGTCGTCCATGGATGATATGTATATGTATAGTGTTATCTCGTTCTCGTCTGTTACATTTCCCCCTACCCTTATGTCTTTCTTTCCTGAGAATTTGAGGTTCTTTGTCGCGTTGTCAAGGATCACTTCCGGTCCCCTGTAGTCCAGCATCACCATCTCGCGGCATTCTATCTTTTTCCCTAGCCTGTCGTCTGCTATTATCTTGACTTCATTCTCTGCCTTTGTGGCGTCGAGTCTCATGCCTGAGAAGCTGAACTCTCCGTTGATCGCTACTGTGAGTGTCCTCTCTTCTTTTCCGTTGATGTATGCGGTGACGTTAACGCCTGGTGCTGATTTGCCTTTCATGGTTATCAGGTTGGCGTTGAACCATTTCTTGGTCTCTGTTCTGCAGTCTACATCTTCTACATTGAGGAACAGTTCTACCTTGCTTGTGGTCTTGAATGTCATCGCTGAACTGTTCGCGCAGCTTCCGTCTGAGTCGCAGCTCTCTGCCCTGAATGTGTATTCCTTGTCAGGCTCGAGGCCTGTGATCGATACCTTGTGCTCCTTCACGAATGTGGACTCTTCTGCCTTCTTGTCCAGAAGCAGGGGGTTTGTGCTGTACTTGACTCTTGAGTGTGCATTGTCATTGGTCAACCAGGTGATTATTACGTTTGTTCCCAGGACCTCGGTCTTCACGTCTGATACTATTATCGCTGTCTTGGGCTCTGCTGCCTTTGCCTTGACTGAGGTCTTTGGTCCTTCATTCCCTGATGTGTCGACTGCGCTTACCTCGTATGTGTATTCCTTGTCTTTCTCGAGGTCTTCATCTGTCTTGTACTTGGCCATGTGTTTGTCCCAGATCATCTCTCCGTCCTTGTATACCCTGTAGTATGCCACGTCCGGTGTCTTTGCTGCGTCTATGTCCCATTCGAACCTTATCCTCCATGGCGCTGCCTCTGTCACCCGCAGGTCTTTGACTGCCTCTGGTGGTGTTGTGTCTGCCTCTGACTGTGTGGTGAATTTGAGTGTCTGGCTTGCTATCTCAGGCTTCCTTGCCGTCTCCTCGCCGGCTTCCGCTATTATCTGGTATTTGTATTCTGTCCCTGACTTCAGTTCCTCGAGCACTGCTTCATGCTCCATGCCTTCTTCTGTGGTCGCCTCTTTGTCTGACGCTGTCGTCCCGTACTTGACCGTTCCTGTGGAGTTGATGTCTGTCTTCCATTTTATCGTCGCTGTCGTCTGTGTGACTGTGACACCTACGTCTGGGTTGAACTCTATCTCCAGGGCGTTTGCTGTGTATATCGGGAGAAGTAGGACTAGCCAGATCAGGAATAATGCGATCCTTGCTGTTTTCTGGCTTGTCTTTTGATCCATGTGTATCATGCGGTTTTTTTGATCAGTTGGTCAGGCTCACTGTGTAGGTATTGTTGCCGGCGTTGGCGCTTCTGGCACTGGTGCTGGTTCCTGCACTGGTGAGTCCCCTCTCCTTATCACGTGTTGTACCTGTGGGAACAGCGACTGGTTTGTCATCATCATGTATGTCTCCACGAAATCCATATCTCCTCTTGGCAGTGGCACTCTCTGTATTATGTGGAACTCGACTTTGCTTGCGTCTGCTATCTCGTCATACTTGACTTCCCATTTTCCTATCCATCCTCCTACCATCGCGTCTTCATCTGGGCCTATCTGCTTGAACAGCATTATGTTGACGTCATATGTGGCATCTGCCCTCAACAGCTCCATGGTCTGTTTGCTGTTGAATGTCTCTTCTGGTGTGAATGTGTAGAACCCTGAGACCTCGGGGTCTTTGTGCTCGATGCTCATGACTATGTGCTCGTCCCCTTCCAGGAATTTCCAGCTCTCTGGTGCTGCGCTCAGGTGCTTGAGGAATGTGAACTTGACCTCCTGTGTCGGCCACATCTTTATCTCGAACGGTTCCTGTCCTGTGTGCTGCTCGTATGCTGGCAGGTAGTCTTCTCTCTGGACTTCTATGACCGGGTTTCCGCATCCGCTCGGGAACTTGCCTGTCCATTGGAGGTGCACGTTGTTTGTCCTTGTTGTCCCTAGCACGCATGCCTGTGTCATGCATCTGAATGTCAGGTTTGCCCTTGAGAGTTCTGCGTTTGTTATCACATCGACTGCTCTCACTGTGTGTTCCTCTTCTCCGTATGCGTCGCAGTAGTCCAGGTCGAACTCTGTGGGGTTGAACTCTATCGGTGGCTGTATCGACCTGTCCCCTTTGTTGTGGTATATCTGGACCGGGAAGGCGTACCTGAATACGTATCCTCCTCCGTGGAATGCTTCCGGGTCGTTTATCGATATCATCACAGGGTAGTACACGTCATAGACGAAGTGGAAGGTGTTCAGGCAGAGGAATGACATTATTCTTGACTTGAGGTCCTGTACCCCTGACTTGAGTATCCCATACTCGTTCGGTGTCGCGTAGAGGTTCATCCCCCATTCTTTCCTGAAGTTGCTTGTCACCTTGAATTCTGAGTAGTCCTTGTTTGTGAAGTTGAAGTAGTATTGGAAATAATCGTAAGAATCAGGAGGTATCTTCTTCGGCAGCACCAATGGCACCACTGTCTCGCTCTCTTTCACACTTTTGATCGCTTCCCTCACCTTTGCGTATTCGTCTTCGGTCCCGAGCCATGGCGGGTGGTCTGTGTTCCTGAACCTTATCCCCATGATCGCCGGCTCGAGTGAGTATAGCAGTTTGTCTTTTATCTGGCTCAATGCCCATACCTGTCTTCCGCAGTGCAGTGTCAGCCCGTCGAATGGTATGTCGCTCTCTGGGTGGCTTGCCATGAGGTCTATTGTCATCTGTTCGTAGAATTGCTTCTCGTTCTCTGCCTCCAGCAGCTCTCTTCCGAGTTCGTACATCCTTTTCACCTGCGCGTCCAGGTTGACTATGAATTGGTCTTTCTCTGTTGTTTCCTGCCCTTTCTGTTGTATGTCTATCTTCCAGTCCAGGCTTACGACTGTCTCTTTCTCTGTGAACACGACATCTGTGTGCCATGCGCCGAGTGGTGTGATTATGTATTCTTCTGTGAACTGCGTGAAGTTCTGTATGCAGTCTCCCAGCCTGATGTCTACATATCCTTCCAGCTGCTGTTCCATGTATCCTAATGATGGCAGTTCTGTCTGTCCCTGCCAGTACCAGTACGGCACCTTTGGGGCTACGTCTGCTGGTACGCCTGGTACCAACGAGACATATCTTGCTGGGTTTGCGTCGATGGAGTCCGGGAATGTTATGAATCCCCCCTGTGCTCCCAGTATCCTGAGTCCGTCTTCAGCTGTCTTTTCCATGCATGCCAGTATGTATTGTTCGACTGGCGGTGTCTTTGGCTGCAGGAACTTTATCGGTCCTGCTCCTGTCTGTCTCAGGTAGATGTATACTCCTGCGCTGAAGAGCACTATGACTCCTATGATTATGAATATTGTGATCTGGGCCTTTTTCGCACCCCTTTTTCTGAAATATTTGTTCCGCATTTCTTTACCTTGTGTGCAGCGCCTTTCCCCAACTCTGCTGGCTTCTGCACTCACTCTTCTTTCTCTGCCTTTTCTGCTTTCTTCTCTGTCGCTTTCGTCACAATCTTCTTTTTCACTATCTTCTTTGATCTCTTCCTGGTCACTTTCTTCCCTGGCTCTTTCTCTTCTCTCTTGTGTTCTGCTCTGTGTGCGTGTCTTTCTGTCTCAGCCTCTGTCTTATGCTGCCTCTTCTCTGGCAGCAGCCTGTCCATCGCGTCTGAATAGTATACCTTCACCCATGATATGAACAGCAGTAGTAGTATTGTCTGGACGCTGATTATCAGTGTCTGGAATGCCAGTGCCTTTGCCATGAACATCAGCAGGTTCATCGCGAGGAATATCAGCACCATCAGCCCTATCGGTCTCAGCATCTTTCCTACTTTCTTCAGCGGTATCTCCCAATACATCTTCAGTGCTTTGCCGTAATCCCTCTCCCTTGCCAGTGTCGAGAACAGCGTGACTGTGAGGTATGTCATGGTGAGAAGGTATGTCGCTGCCAGTAACATTATCGTGTAACCTGCCGCTGCGCTGTATTCTGTCTTGAAGTATAATGTCTTGTATATGAATTTCTGCAGTCCGAATGCTGCCAGGAAGAGCACCACTAACCATGAGAGCTGCGCTCCGAGGAACTTCAGGTACATCATCAGTCCCATCTTCTGCTTCCTGACTGACAGGTATGCTTTTGCCTTGAAGAATGCCCATATGAGTATCAGGTAGAGCAGTCCTATGCCTGTGTATGTATAGCTGAGCTGCCTCATCTTCATTATTGTGGGCTCTGCCTGCGACATTAGTACGACCTGTTGGAACTCTGTCTGTGCCATCTGCATCGGTCCTAATGCCTGCTCGGCCATCGGTGCTATTGCGCTCATGGCCCTGGCCCATACGAGGAACCCTACTACAGTCGCTGCCAGAAATAGTATCTCCCAGAGCAGCACTGCGCCTATCCTTCTTGGGCTGATTGAATTCCTGAATATTGAGGGTGCCTTTTTCATTTTATCTTACCTTCTGATGGTTCAGCACAGGCTGCATCCTGCTGCTGTGCTTACTACTGTTGCTTCTGTGCTTCCTGCTTGGTAGAATCCTGTTGATTCGTCTCCTTCTAGTTCTTGTTCTAGGTCTTCTACTTCGAATATCGTGTTGCATATCTCTTTCTTGTTTGATGGTGCGTTTGAGAATATGCATCCGTGTAGTGCTTCACTGAATACTACGCATATCTTGTCTGCGTTGTTCGGTATGTCTTCGTTGCTTGTCACTATTGCGTTCGCTCCTGTCAGGTCGAATGGTGCTTCTCCCTGGTCCAGTTCTCTGTTTGTGTTGTACATGTTTGTTCCGTCTAGTTGTATATTGAATTCCATGTCGCAGTCTTTTGGTACTACTTTTCCTGTTATCCTGTATTGCCAGTAGTATGATCTTGATCCTGTCAGTCCGTTCTCTTCCATGCATGCTGCTTTTGGTGCTCCGCTCAGCCCTTCGCATGGTTGTACTTTTGTCTTCACTGCCTGTATCGTCACTGTCGGTATTCCGCTTGCTGCTGGGCTTATCCCTACTTTTCCTTCTTGTCCGTGTGCTGCCAGGCATGGTCTGCTTATCAGTATTGTCTCCAGGTTGAAGTATGTGTCTAGTTTGCTTCCCCATCCGAATGGGTCTTGCCATTTTGGGAATAGTGTTCCGAATCCTCTCATTATGTTTGTTGCCGGTCCTCCTTGTAGGAAGTCTGTTATTGTTCCTGGTGACCAGTAGTAGTGTACTTGTTTGTATCCTTCAGGACCTCCTTTGCATTTGCCTTTGTCTTTGGTACCTGCTGCGTCTCTGCATGCTTGTATTGTCTGGTATTCTGTCTTTTCTTTTGATCCTTCTATTGTGTATGGTTTCCATCCTTCTGATACATAGGGATTTTCCTCTGTCCCTTTGAATACTACCTGTCCTTCTGCGAACATCTCTGCTTCTGTGCATCCTCCTGTTTTTGCGTTTGCGCATACTTTTCCTGCTGTGTCTCCTGACTTATCTTTTGTCTCTTGTATGCAGCTTGGGCAGTAGAATCCTGACCATGGGGTTACTTCTTTCCCTGCTACTGTCGCTTTGTAGATTATTTCTCCTCCTTTTGCTGGGTCTGTGTTTATCCCCAGCTCTGCTTTTGTGCACTGTGCTGTCTTCGTGTCGCAGTAGGTGGCTACTTCCTGTGGTTTGAGTCCTATCGTCTCTACCTTCTTTCCGAAATTGGTGATTGTCTTGAGGTCTTCCAGCTTCCTGTCCTTCACCAGCTCGTCGAATTGTTTCTTGTCTAATCCTCCGTATCTCTTGGCTTCCTTGATGACAGGCTCCCATGTCTCGTATTCTTTCCTGCTCTTGTCCATTATCTCCTTCACTTTCTTCGGGTCATAAGCATCCTTCTTCACAGGGCACTTGGCATCAGTGCATACCCATGTGGTTCCATCCCATCTCCATGTAAGTCCACTTGACGTCTGTTCCTGTCCTACTTTGAGTTTGGTCGGATCCAGTCCTGCCGGAGGTTCCTTTGCGCTGGTTGGCCCTTCGCTTGCGTCCAGACAGTTCTTATAGCAGAACATCGGTTTACCTTCCTCATTATACGCCCATTTCTCAGGGGTTTTCTTGTCATATCCTCTGTCTCCTGATTCGACTTCTCTCCATCCTCGGGCTTTGTCTTCATCAGTCCAGTCTTTTTTAAAATCAGCTAATTCCTCTTTGTTGAACGGTGACATTCTCTGCTCCTTTTCTGTCGTCGCCACATACCTCCACTCTTTGTCATGATAATACCATTGTGATTTCCCGTCTGCGCCTGTCAGTACATCCCCCTCTGTTGGTTTTCCCATCACTGGTGGCACTGCATTCGGAGGGTATTCCCTCTCGCAGCTTAGGCATACTGTCGCCTTTCCTGCGCTGTCGAAGATCCAGGTGTTCCCTTCTACCTCCGCTGTCTGTCCCGCCTTTGTCTTGTCGTCTTTAGGTGGAGTTATCTGTGTTAGGGCTTTTGATAAATCCGGTTTTACTCCTGCCTCTTCCCATTTCTTGAATTCTTCTTCCTGTTTTTTCCATGTGCCTTCATACCAGCTCTTTCTTTTTGTAGGATCGTTTATCATCTCTCTGTATTGTGCATCTGTTATGAGCCCTTTCTGTTTCGCATCGTCCAGGCCTTTCACCTGTTCTAAGCTTTCTTTCTTGAAATTGTCCTTGTATGTGTTTAGCCATGCTGTCCTCTTGGTAAGATCTCTAAGGAATTCACGATATTGTGTTTCTGTTATATGCCCTTTTTCTGCTGCGTCTTCTATTAAGTTCCTGTCTGCTGTAGGTATCTGTGGCCTTTTAGCTATCCATGCGTCTAATTCTGCAGGGTTGCTCATGATCTTTGTGTACTCTGTTTTTGTTATCTCTCCTGTTGCTAGCGCCAGCTCAGCCTCTCCGCGATTCTTCAGGAAAGAGCGCGGATCATTCTCGAACTTCTCGTACTGCGCCTGTGTAATCTCTCCTCTTGCCTGCATAGCTGCCAGTTCTTTTCTGGCTGCCCGCCTGTCATACTGCCCTTCTGCCCACTTCACAGCATCCT
>DUGW01000110.1 GCA_013331125.1 Candidatus Woesearchaeota archaeon
AAGATGCGCAAGGGCCAGTTCACCCTGGAGGATTTCCTGGAGCAACTGCGCCAGATGAAGAAGCTGGGGCCGCTGGAGTCCATCGTGGGCCTGCCGCCGGGGGGCGCGGAGGCGCTCAAGGGGCAAGACCTGAGCAAGCAGGAGAAGGAGTTTCGCCACATGGAGGCGATGGTCTGCGGGATGACGCCGCAGGAGCGGCGCAACCCGCACATCCTCAATGCGCGACGGCGTGCCCGCATCGCCAAGGGCAGCGGGGTGACGGTGACGGAGCTGAACACCATGATGAACAAGTTCGCGCAGATGCAGCAGATGATGAAGAAGATGGGCATGTCCCAGGTTGACATCCCTGCTACCGAGGTCATCATCCGCACCCCCGACAAGGAGCTTTTCATAATCGATCCCCAGGTCGCAAAGGTCAACATGATGGGTCAGGAGACGCTTCAGATCGTCGGTCATATCCAGGAGAGGGCTCTTGATACCACGCCTGAGATTTCAGATGATGATGTCAAGACTGTGATGGACCAGACTGGTGTTTCAGAAGAGGTTGCCAGGAAGGCTATTGAGGAGCATGACGGCGACCTTGCCGAGGCCATAATTTCTTTGGGTCAGGAATAGACAACTTTTTTAAACTTCTTTGATTCTTGTTCTCTGGATGGACTCTTTCGATGGTTTCAAGGCTCAGGCAATCCGTTCTTTGCGTGTCGCTGATTATATGTTGAATATTACCTATCCTTCTGTCAAGGAGCCGAAGCTTTTGTTGGCCATCATTGATGATATCTTTGTCTCTCTTACTAACATGATCAACGCCTTCATGGTC
Source organism: Candidatus Woesearchaeota archaeon (assembly GCA_013331125.1). The sequence continues at coordinate 818 of DUGW01000110.1, forward strand.
CGGGATGGTAGGGAGTTGGACGATGATTTTTTCCATCTGTTCTCTGATTTCAAATCTTTTGCCAGGGACTTGGGGTTCACTGATGATGATTTTGATTTCATCTTCCGCATACATAAGATCATCCATGACCACAAGCAGGCTTCTGTGGAGTTTGCCAGGGATGGTAAATTTGTCATCTGTCTCGACGGTTACAATCTTGAGCCCATCACTGTCGAGGATGTAAAAGCATACATTTTTAAAGCGCAACCTCTTCTTAAGAGACTCGAGAGTTAAAATGAACGATAGTTTGTACGATGCTAGGGAGGAGCTGAAAAGGGCGGATCATCTGATTTTCGTCAGTCTTAAGTATACTAGGACCTGCGATGTCCTTCAGCACGTGATTGAGCGTCTCAGCAATTCTATCGGTTTCATGTTCCAGGCCCTTCTTGAAGATCTTAAGGAGAAAGGGAGTATAGAGGAGGTTCCTGCAGCCCCTATTCCTCGTGCTAAACTGGTTAAGGAGCAGTTCTCTGGTGACGAGCTTCTTGAGAAGTTCGCTGATCTTTTCATGAAGATGAGGAAGATATCTAAGGCTGATTTCTCCCGCGAGTGCGAGTTCAGGCGTCATGTCACTCTTACCACCATGGTTGATGATTCGATTGTGAAGGTCGATATCGACATAGTGACTGCCTGGTATAAGGAGATCAAGGAACTGTTTGAATACGTCGAAAAGAGGGTCGAATCTCCTGAAGAATGATGCTTTTCTTGTTCTTGCATTAGTGTTGGCGCCTTTTCCGCAGGCCAACCAATAAACTGTCTGGGCCGTCGCGAGGGGTTGCTCCCTACGGGAACGCAGGCCCTACAGAGAAATATGCCAAGCCGAGGACCGGCGCCAACACAGAAGTTTTGTTCTTGCTAGCTATGATGATGAGAAATATTTATTAACCCTGATTCTTATTGTCTTCTCATGCCGAAACCATTGCATCAAAGGCTCCGTGAGAAGGGGTGGTCTGAGGATGAGATCCGGAAGACCATGGATGTGCTCTATTCTGAGGATAAGCAGGTGAAGCACCAGCATTTCGCTAAAGGTGCCCACCCATTGTTGTATTGGATTGGTCTTGTCGTCGCTGTGATATCTAATTTCATCTTCGCTGTCGCTTTCATCCCTTTCATGATGATGCTTAATTCGATGCAGGTCTATGTCATCCTTGCTGTTGTGGGTTACATCTTCGGCGCGATATTCAACGTCATAATCAAGGATATAGAGCATATTGACACCAAGCATCACATCCTTGCTGGTGCTTTCATCCCTGCGGTCGCTTTGGTGACTATCTATCTTATGACCCAGGTGTCGAACAAGTTCAGCACAGTGATACCTGATCCGAACATGCATAATCCGCTCATTGTTAGCATGATATATCTGGTCACTTTCTCCGCACCTTATGTCATCTATAAGGTTAAGGACCTTATCGAGGAGCGTAAGAACAAGACTGCCCCTGCTGCCTGAATACTTCAACCCAAACCTTTATAAGAGAATTCTCTTCCCAATCCACCCATTTGGCGGCCGTGATGTAGCCCGGCAGCATAGGGGACTGTGGTGGCGTTGTTTTAAACGCGTCTCAGTCATCCCTTTGGGGGGGTTCAAATCCCCCCGGCCGCCCTTATATTTATTGTCTGCGACCCTCTTCTTGTGGTGCTGTTCTTTTGTTGCCCTGCGTAATCTTTATATAGGGCTAAGAATCTCGAAACATCTATCAAAAGCCCGAGTTCAAGGACTCAATGAGCGCATTTAGGGCTTTAAAGCGATTTTCGCTCTAAAGAACGCGTTCTAAGTCTCTAAAAACTAAAAAGGCTTTATTTAGGCTTGTAAAATGTCAGAGAAACCAAAAAACTTTCAACACATCGTAAGGGTCGCTAATACTGACTTAGATGGCTCTAGAAATGTCTGTCACGCCTTGAATAAGATAAAGGGCGTCTCTTTCATGCTTGCGAATGCTGTATGCTATGTTGCAGGTGTTGAGAAGACCAAGATTACAGGCGAACTCACGTCTGATGAGGTTGGCAGGCTTGATGCAGTCCTTAAGGACCCTCTGGGTAAGAGTATCCCTCTGTGGATGTTGAACAGGCGCAAAGATGTGGAGACAGGCAAGGATATACACCTGCTTGGTGCTGATCTCAAGTTCGTCAAAGAGAATGATATCAAGTCAATGCGTAAGACCAAGTCTTACAAAGGTACAAGGCACGCTGTAGGCCTCACAGTCAGAGGTCAGAAGACCAAGTCCAACTTCAGGAAGAAGAAGGGTAAAGGTTCATCACTTGGTGTCCAGCGTAAGAAAGGGGCTAAGAAAGGTAAGTAAGAATGGGCGATCCTAAAAAGCACAGGAAAAAGTATGCTACACCTATGCATCCGTGGCAGCGCAACAGGATAGATGAAGAGCGCGAGCTGAAGAAAGAGTATGGTTTCAAGAACAAGACCGAGATATGGAAGATGGTCTCTTTCTTGAGGGATGCAAAATCTCAGGCCAAGAAGCTCGTCACTCTGACCGGTCGTCAGGCTGATATGGAGAAGGAGCTTCTTCTTGCCAGGCTTCGACGCTATGGTCTGCTCTCACCTGATGCTGTTCTTGACAAGATCCTTTCGATCTCGCTTAGGGATGTCCTTGAGAGGCGTCTCCAGACACAGGTCTACAAGAAAGGTCTTGCGAATTCCGTTAATCAGGCAAGACAGTTCATCACCCACAAGCATATACTTGTCGGCGGTAAGATCGTTACATCACCATCATACATGCTCACTCTTGAGGA
>DUGW01000065.1 GCA_013331125.1 Candidatus Woesearchaeota archaeon
GCTTGCCCTCAGTCACAACTATACGCGCAGCCATCAACTTATTCTCAGGAAAATTCAACCCTAAATCCAGGTTCGCACTGTTCATCTGGGTGACATCCACAATCTCAGGATAGATCCTTCCGGTCACAGGATCATACTCAGTCACACCACCAGGACCATAGAGCAGTCCGTTCAGCAGTATCTCTGTCTGCAGAGGCTTGGTCCAGAACTTGGCATTAAGCATAAGCTTGATAAGGATGACACAGGCAAGCAGGGCTATCACAAGGAAGATTATCCTGGGAATGAAGGCTATGTAGTTGAAGGACATGATGCCCTCTTTACGCATAAACATCTTCTTTCTCCTGTGAACTCCTTTCTTTGATATCATTTTTTCTTCATGAAGTGGTGTCTGCTCCGCCTATCCTTCCAGAGACTTCAGGTATCTCCAGTTCAGGAGTCGTCGTTGCTGCGACAGTCTTGGATGTTCCAGAACCTGCGGTCCCTGTCGACGCAACAGTGGACGCGCCTGCAGTCGTACGTGCAGTGCCTGGTGCCGTACCTCCTCCTTCGACGAGGTTGCCGCTGGCCTGCGCCGCCGAGTTGTACTGCTCAATAATCTTCTGGAGGTTGGCCTGGAACTTGCGCCAGGGGAACAGAGGACCCGGATCGCCATGCGCATTCTCAGGTATCGGGTTCAGAGACAATGAGGCATCTATGTGCCTGATCACATCTTCGAGAGATATCCTATACCGAATCATAATCTCAGCACTGAGGGTGAGAAGGGCAAGCATCTGGGTGGGCTGGACCTCTTCATAGGTCCTGGTAGCCAGCCACTTTCCACTGAAATATCCTGGACCCCAGAACCCTTTCTCTTTGTCTGTCAATGTGGCAACCTGCTCAGCAGTCAATGTCTTGCAGGAACTGGCAGGACAATGCTTGCCCTTACAGATATCTTTGCACTTAGTCTCTGCGTTCGCAGTCTCGATACCTATAGAATTGCTGTTTATACGCATACCTTTGTGAGTGCCTGGAGCATGGGCAGTACGCTTGTCCTCAGGAGCGACATAATCATATTTCCCATCCCTTCCAAGGACATAATGGGTGGTAAGGCTGTAGCAGGCCTTCTTTCCAGACTCGATGTATTTCCGACCATCTTCGTTGCAAAAATCCTTTTTATGTAGACAGCGGCACTTGTACCTATTGATGAAGTAGTCTGTGCTCGTCCTCCGAAGACCACCGACAGTAGTATGGATGACAAGGATCTTCCTGGGATTGTCCCCTGCACCTTCAGAGAAAGGCTTGTAAAGCACATTGTCGCATCTGGCAGGGTCGCAGATCATGCCAGGATTCAGGACAGTCTCGCCCCAATCAGTATTCACCTTCACGTTGTTGACGACAGGACCGAAAGGCTTGATATTCGACGGAGAGAACGAGGCAAACTGCGCTCCACCCGCCCCGCTGCTGGCACGAGAGGCCTGCAACAGACGATAAGAGACACTGACAGTTGTCTGCGAGACCGGTTGCCTGGTACGCTTACCATAATAATGCTCAACAGCCTCCTTGACAGCCTGAGCAAAATTCCTGACCTCGACCTGCTCAGCAGCAAAGCGATTTATGTCGATGAACACGATGGCCTGATCCTCTTTCGCCTTCTCCTTGAAAACAGAAAGAGGAGAACCAGTCTTTATCTTCTCTAAGTTGATAGGCATTATCTGGGCGTACAGCACAGCAGATTCAGGGTTCAGAAGATGGTTGATTATAAGACAGGCAAGCTTCCTGCTCTTCAGCAGCGCAGAATCTATAGGCACATAGATGACCAAAGCACCAGGCTCTCCTTTCTCACCAGAATCACCTATGGCAATCACTGTATCAGAATCACCAGGAATCGCAGACACCTTGACACCCGAGGTAGACCCTGTAGCCGATGCTGTCGTCGTGAATGAAGGATACTGTGATGTGAGTGTGTTGGTGATTCTCACACCAAGATCATCGCTTCTCGTAGCGACCTTGGCAATGAAGGTCTTCTTGGACTGCCAATTCTCCGCAGACGTGTTGACAACAGGACAGACAAGCTGATAAGCATTCGTGTTACGTTCATTGAAGAAGATGTTACGGCCGGCCTTGTAGAAGGTGATTGTACGAGGGCCCCTAACCCCTATTATCTCTCCTGTAGCTTTGATCTCAATACCCTCAAGCCTTGTCTGCTCGAGGAACTCATCCATAGTAAGATCAGAAAGGTACCAGTAATTCGTCATTAACTCCTTGCCTATCTCTTTGATAGCGACCTCTGACTTGGCGAACTGGGCCTCAACAGGGACAAAGCGATCCTTCTGCCAGAATGTGACAGGCGTCTCATATTCCTGCTTTATTATCCCAGGGGTATAGAACAACGCAGAAGTCATAAGAGAGATATCTATAGATGCAAAACGCTTCTCAAAACCAAGATCAGTAGCAACATTGTTGATGTACTGAAGAAGAGCCAACAAAACAACAAAGACAAGAACAAGCTCAAAGATGAAGAAATATATCTCATGCATTATGCTGGCTTTCCTACCTCTAAAGACCCCTAACTTGGTAGACCTAAAGCTGCATAAACCTCTTTTTCTGGAAACAAGACCCATAGCAAAGACGAAACAAAAAGAGTTTATAAATGTTTTCCGAGTCCAGTCTTTAATCGGTCGGAATGGCGGTTTTGAGACGGTAATACTGGAAAGAAAACGAGAAAATCACACATAGAAAAATCCTATTTCTTCTTTCCAAAGGCAGCTGTGACTGCATCACCTTTAGGAGCAACTTTAGGTCCTTCCTTCGCTTCAGGTTTCTTCTTGGCCTTGAGGTCGCGGACCATCTGGCGGCAACGGACAGTAGACACGCTCTTCTTCTCTGCCTCGCTCTCAACGAACATAAAATTCAGGTTATTGCCGCTCTTCTCATATGTGGTGCCGTACTGTAGACCCTGCGCTTTACCGCGGACAGTGCAGGCCTCACCATCATAGATAAGATCGCAACTGTCCCTGTCTTTCCATTTAGTAGTACAGTAGCCTTTTGACCATCTGACAAACCTCCTGAAACCGATATCCTTGTTGAAGGGCTTGCAGATGGCACCGCGCTTCTTGCAGTCATCACCGCCAGGATCACCAGTCTTACCCTCATAGCAAAGACAGACACAGGGTCCTGGTCCGCAGGAGGCAGGCTTTGTCAAATCACTATATTTTACCGGGCCGCACATCTCCTCGACGCAGTCCTTGTTAGGCCCACATGTGGCATCATTCGTCGTCAAGCTGGTCACACCATCAGAATTAAGGCCTGCGATGAACCAATTCTGCTCGACAAAGAAATTATATGAGTAGTAGGACTCATTCTTGTTCTCAGGAAGATAGAGATGGAATACAAACTCATGGAAATCATTCACAGTCTTGGCAGAACCTGCAGAAGGGGGATTGAGGAAGATGGCCATCAAGGCGATGAAAAGAGCAAGGGTGCCGAGGACAGTAACAACTGAAAGTATTGTGCCGATAAGCTCCTCCATCGGCATGGCAAAACCTTTCTTATGGAACCTCCTCATCTTCAAAAACTCACGCGAACACCGACTGCTTGACACGCTCATAACAGCAATGGCCGTACAGGTTGTCTGCCTGGGCCTTGTTCATCACCTGCTTGAACTTGGCGTCTGTCTGAGAGCACCACGCAGTGCCATACCCATCAGCAGGACAGTCAGTGCTTGTAACCCCTTCTGTATCACTGGGGCAGACAGGGGGATTGAAGGCGCAGGCACACATACCCTTGATGCCTGGCTTAGAACATTCAGCCCTGTGCTTCTTGAAAAGATCCTTGAAAGTCTGGGTGATCTTACCCACACCACCGACGAGAAGGACAAAGCCCAAGGCAAGGATGACAACAAGGGCCATGACCAAAGCCACAGTCTCCTTGCTACCCTTCTTTGACCTTAAGCATCTTCTCATGTGAATACCCGTATCATCAACCTATCGTAAGCAAGCCTATAATGTGCAGCAGCCGCCATCAAAGCAGTCACTGAAAGGACCAGCATTATACGAACCGCCCTTCTGCCTGCAGGTGTTCTCATCATCAGCGCATTCACGCGATGTACCAGGAATCTTGCACTTGTCAGAGCCATACTGAGAGGCAGTATCACCAGTGCCCTTCGTGAACAGGCTCGTCTTACCCGTAAATATCAGTATAAGAACAACAAGAATTATCAAAGCAAGAACTGCAATGATTATCACCTTAAGAGACATACCTTGAGCTTTTTTCATTTTGAACCTCCTATCCGAGTAGATTAGAGCAGCAACGGCCCTGGGTCTTGCCATCCTCTGCCGTGCAAGGTGTCAATCCAAGATTCGGATATTCTTTAGGACAGCGCTTGTCTGCGGGACATTTTGCGTCGTCTGCAGAACACTGCTTGCAAAGACCTTTGCATTGGCCGACCTGCTGAAGGGTCTTACCACGACCCATGATGATGAACAGAGAAATTATGACGATAGTCAGACCTATGACTATAGCAATGATGACCGGGATGGTCATGTCACCTCTTTTTGATCTAAGGGATCTCATTTTCACTCCACGTTATGGGCCAAAGGGGATACAGCAGACTGTCCCCCTAATGTTCGGGTCTTTCCTTTCTTTATCTGCAAAAAGCTCTTTGCAGTCAGTATTATAATCTGCGAGCTGTGTCGCAGTATTGCATGAGGCAAAGCAGTTACCGCCTTTGGTCTGGCAGGAAGCGGTCGTCTTGCCGAAAATCCTGTACCTGCTGGTAAAGGTTATGATAAGAACGACCAACACGATAAGGGCAATGATAGCTATAATAATGACATTCATGGACATGCCCTGAGCCTTGGAAGAAAATTTAGAAGGCATTTTGTAAGACTGATGCGAGGCTTAGACGCCTACGCAGCAGACCTGGCCTTCAATAGGCTTGTTGGCTGAGTCAAGGCAAGCATCGCGCGTGGCCTTGTAATAGGTGCCAAACATCTCTTTACAATCAGAGTCGGGGCTGTCACCGGTAGGGGTGATACAGTTGCCAGGACACTTGTCAATGGCCTTTGTAGTAGTAGTCATCCTGCCGATGAAGATAATCGCAAGAATCACCAAGACAAGAAGGGCGATGGCAGCGATGATGATGACATTCATAGACATTCCTTGAGCTTTTTTCATCAAATCACCTCATTTGGGGGTATATAAGCATAATATAGGCGAATCAAGGGGCAATGTGTATATAAAGGTTTCGCTGGAAAGACAAGAAGTCTAGAGAAAGGTAAATCAAAGCTTGCCGTCAAACACGCAGGTACCGGCAGGCTGAGGCATCTCACTATACACCTTACTACGCATCTTGTAAAGGTCCTGGAGGGTGGCTTCATTGACCTTCTTGTAGCTGATGTCATTGCTCATCTGCTCCATCAGGTCACGCTGATAATTATCAAAAGCATCCTTGCCACAGGCCTGGATAAGCTGATCCAATTCCCTGTTGGCAACAAGGTCATATATGAGCTCCTTGTTCCTGCAGTCAAGATAGCCGAGATAGTTCATGATGGCGAGCTTAGGGTCATAGAAGGGGTTCTCACCGCCCCCCATCTCTTTGGTAGCGAACATGACAACATCCTTCTTGTAATCCTCGATCTTCAAGGCCTTGTTGCACTTCGTAGGTGCCATACCGCCGATCTGTTCGCCAGAAGAGAAAAGGATCCTGACGCCAGGAAGGATGACGACGAGGGCCACAGCAAGGGCGATTATCAAAGCGACAATCACGACGATAAGCTTGCTCATACCATGCCGGTCATCATGGATCTTCATCCCATACCACCCATGCGGCCGAACAGGTCCTTGAGAAGACCGCCCTGACTCCTCGAAGCACCGACGATTATTATTATCAGAACTATGAGCAGGGCAAGGAAGATAAGAAGATACTGGATAGGGATGCCCATGACATCACCTTTCCTGCCAAGACGCTTCCATGCAGATCCATAGACTCTCTTCAATTTTCTGAGCATATCAAAGACCTTGTATGATTATGTATAAAAGATTTTCTGTATGTGATAGAACCAGGGGCCTATCTGAACCTCTTGTCCATCTGGGAGACAGGGAGTTCCTGGCAGCCGATGCTCTTGAGCTTCTCAGTATTGTAGGGTGTCAAAGATACCACTGCTTGCGGGGTGGTAGGATCACTTGTCATATAGGCACCGACAGCTCCTAAACTAAAAAACCCCAAACTGGCAGCTGCACCAATCTTAGCTGCTATGACTGCACCTCCCAGTCCGCCAGTCACAATCGTGATACCGATGGCAAGACCG
>DUGW01000215.1 GCA_013331125.1 Candidatus Woesearchaeota archaeon
CATTTCATCACTTCCTGTGTCGGTCCTTTGAGCACGAAGTTCATTATCCTTATCAGTTTTGACAGTGGTGAGTCGAACAGTGCCTTCTCTGGCCTGTCTATCTCTGGTGATAGCAGTTCTGGGTTTTCCTGCGCGAACTTCTTTGTCACATCACTCAGCTGCCAGTCGCTCACTATCCCTGCTGCTGCGATCCATAGGTCTTTCTCTCCTGGTATCACGTTGTAGCATAGCTCTGAGACGCAGGTGTTGTCCCCTTTGCCTCCCACCATCGGGTTATAGTACTTGATCCCTTTGACATCGAGCGGGCTGTGGTGGTCTATCATGATTATAGGTATCTTCCTGAACTCGTCTATGAAGTCCTGCTCTATTATTGCCAGGTCCAGCACGAATATCTTGTCTGGCTCGTACTCTTTGACCACCTTGTAGAACCTTTCGTCCAGTCTTGGATGGCTCTTCACGCACACCCCTTTGCCTTCTTTCTTGTAGCGGTAGAACTGCAGGAAGCTGCATAGTCCGTCTCCGTCATCATGGAAGAAATATATCGGCCTCTTGCAATTATCAAGCTCTTCTAGAATTTGTTTGTATTGGTCTTTGGATAGCATTTTAAAAAACCTAGATAAAAAAAATAAAAGTTCTTTCATAACCCCTAAAACAACAGGGATATCAAGAATTTTCCTTGTATATAAAGGTTTTGCTTATATAAACCCTGCCGTCAGAAAGTCTATGCTTTGAGGATTCGGTAGGCTGGGCTTTTCGCCCATCATTCACTTCTGGCCAGGGATTCTGTTTCTCAGACCCTGCCTGTCATCTCTTTCTTTGCTGCCTGAACCTGTCATACATCCTCCTGAAATCATCAAGTTTCTCTGCATACCCTTTGTAGTCATTCAGGTCGCAGGTGTATTGGTCTGGGTTTGCGAATCTTCTCATCTCCCTACCTATCCGTACCGGACTTGTGGGGTTTGTGCTGAATGTCAGTTTCATCGCCTCTATCCTGCAGCCTATCTTCTGCGCCAGCCTTCTCTGGTTTAGAAGTTTTCTCTTCAGCTGGGGTGATGGGCTCTTCTTGTGGATGTAGAAATTAAGATGTCTTTCTGCCTGTTTGACCAGATCTGCAGTGTCGGTGAGGTAGGTGTTTATCTCGACGATACCTGAGAATATGTCTTGTCTGCATACTGTGTTGAGGGAATTCATCAGTCTTTCGACGTCTTGGTCGGTCTTTGCTCTTTTCCAGAGGTTGCTGTCCTCAAGGTTCAACATGCATTGGCTGAGTGTTGATACATACCTGCCTAGTTTCGCTGCAGATGCCAGGACGCCGTATAGGCTTGCCTCATATGCCGGGAAGAAATCTTTTGCAGGGTCGATGGCCGGGAATCCGTGCCTTTCCTGCATCGTATCATAATGCTTGACTGCTGTTTTCATGCATTGCATCGCGCTGTCGAACCGCCTTTCCCTTGCGTATTCTCTGCATACGCCCTTCGCCAGCAACTGCATGTTTGCCAGGTGGGGCGCAGTATCTCTTGGTACATATACGCTTCCTGCGCATCCTGCCGGTGCAGCAGCGATAAGTATTGTCAGTGCTGCCGGAAGCTGCCTTTGCAGCATTCCCGCTCTTGTTCCACCCTTGCTTTGTAGTTTAGAATCCAGATCCTCTGACATCATCTCACACCCCGGAAAATGCTCTTTTCCTGTATATTATTATGTCAGGAGCGTATATAAAACTTGGTAAAGCTTTTTTAACCAAATCGCAAAGAAATCACGTACTGCCCTGTGTTTTACACAGGTCCTGTCATCTTTTCTTCGACGCACGAGTCGAACTCTGCAGTCCTCTTCCACTCGCACCCCCCACCCACACAACCACAATTTATTGTCCTGTAGCACTCATATTCTGGCCTCATCTCGCAGGTTGTGTATATCGGCTCCGCTCCTCTGGACTGGCATACTGTCCCGGAGCATCCTCCAGTCACGCAGTCGCTGTCACTCGAGCATCCGTCTCCGTTGGCGGTCTTTCCGATGCACCTGTTCCCTTTGCATCTTTCTCCCTGTTCGCATTCCATGTCTGTGAGGCATTCATACATCTGTACGCACTGCTTGTCTACGCATCTCACTATCATGCTTCCGTCCAGTCCTCCGCAGAAGTCAGGGCATGCCTTTTCCTTGTCTACATACCTGTCATAGTATGCCTTGTTGCCTAAGAAGCATCTCTGTGTGTTCTTGTCTACTCCGCCGCACACGCAGTCTGCATCGCTGGAGCAGGACAGTGGGTCAGCAGGTATCTCTGCAGGGCTCTTCCCATCATCGGCCACAGGCTCTTTCGCGCCGCATCCCATGATGATTGATGCAGCTATCAACATCATCAGTATCGATAGGAGGATTGCTGTCTTTTTCATGAGAGATCCCAATAAGATATCATTTAAATATGTTTCTTATGCTTCTGTCCAGTCCCTTCAAGAATATCACCATCTTCTGCCCGAATGTCACGTTCACGAGGTTGACCTCCTTTTCCTCTCGCAGCGTATACAGTTTCCCGTTGTGGTCCCTGTACTGTGCTGATATCACGAACCTGTTCGGTTTTGTCGTCAGTTCTTCGCTGTTCAGGTTGAACACGTATTTCTTGTCTCCTGTCATCGTCCCGACATCGACGGTCTTCTTCTGTCCTGCCGCATCGAATGTCATCGTCACATTCACCGGTTCTGACCCGCTCACTTTCTTGAGTGTGAATTCGAATGTGTATTTCTGCTGGTATTCTATCTCTGCCGGGAAGTTGTATTCCTCTAACTTGACTTCTGGTTCGTCCAGAACCATGAGGTCGTAGAACTCTGTCTTCTCGAGGTCTTTCCCTGACACCTGGAATGATACCTTGTTTATCCCTTCCTCTACCGCTCCGAATGTGTGCTCTTTTGTCTTTTCCTGTGCTATGCCGAGTTCTCCTGTCGAGCAGTCTCCTCCGAAGCAGAACTTGAGGTCCTTGAACGGGAAGTTCCCTATGTTCTTTGCTGTGCATGTGACTTTTGGTTTCTCGTAAGTGTAATAGTTCTCTTTCTCCTGTGTGCACGCCGTCTCTATCTCTTTGGAGAATATCTTCTCTTCTCCTTTCTCGTAGGCGTCTTTGACTTTTTTCATCTCTTCCTTTGTGAAGACTGTCGCTTCTTTGATCACCCTGAAGCCTGATTCTGCTGTGTTGTTGAATATGTCTCCTACAGTCATCGGGAATGTGTATACGTAGTCCCTGTCGAGCGTCGCGTCTACCTTCACCAGCCAGTATATCTTCTTCTCTTCGAGCGGTTTCAGGTATATATGTCTCGCCTGCCCGCCTTCTATCTCCATCTCATTGATCCTTGCGAGGTATAGCGTCCCTGAGACATAGCTGTTCAGCCTGTTCTTCACTGTCGCCTCTGCGAGGTTCCATGATCCTATCCCTGTCTCGTCCTGCAGCATCTCTATCCTCAGGTCCATGAATGCCGGTATCTTCCCTGAGTGCGTGACTGTGTCTGCCTTCAGGTCTACCGGTCTTGTTATCACGTCGACTGATCTTCCTTTCCACAGGTATTTGATCGATGCCTCTCCTGGGCCTGCATCTTCCTGGAATTTCACATGTGTGGCGTCTACCCATCCGTATTGCGAGTATGTCACGTCGAATGGCACCCATCCTGTCCCTGGGAAGTATATTTCTGCCCATCCATGTCCTCCCCATCTCTGCGGGAACAGCGGTGATTCTGTGTATGCGACTCCTGATATGAACCTTGCAGGCACACCTACTGATCTGAGCAGTGCCATGAACAGCGTGGTTATCTCGTCGCATACGCCTTTTTTGTTCTGCATCACCCATGATGCTGACTTGCTCGCCTTTGCGGTCATTGTTGATAGGTTATAGTGGACATTCTCTCTTGTCCATTCTGCGATGTCGAACACCACTCTATAGAGGTCTGTCTTTCCTGCTGCGAGTTCTCCTGCCTTGTCGACTATTATCAGGTCGTCTGAGTTGACCAGCTCGCTTGGTTTTGTATACTCGATGACTTCTGCAGGCAGTGCCTGCACAGGGAACTTTGCGGCTTTGACATTCGGCACTGAGTTCTTTGTCTTCATCCTTGTCTTGAGTCTGAGCTCTGCCTGTCTCGGCACTGGATCCTCCCATCTGAACTCATAGGTATATTTTGTCTGCTTGGCTTTCGGTTCTGTCTCTACGCTGACTATGCTCTGTCCTGCTGTCTCCATCGGTCTGAAGCTGAGGTTTGCCTGCAGGAACTCCAGGAATGCGTCGCTTGATGCCTCTCTCACATCTATGTCTGCGGTTATCTCTACATCTACTGTCACCGACTCTGATGTCAGGGGCCATTGTTCGCCCATTATGCTGGTCGCGCATATCGCAATCAACAGTCCAAGAACAAGTATCCTTACACCATCTCTTTTTTTCATTTTCAAGCCGTCTACTGTTCCTTAAAAAGAAAGTAGCGGGGAGTGGATTTGAACCATTGACCTC